>JAHEJE010000368.1 GCA_024639035.1 Alphaproteobacteria bacterium | reverse complement strand
TCGCCCATCTGGTGCGTTGCAGCGCTTGCCCGATGCACCGCATCGCGCTGCGCACCGCGCCTGCCATATGAACGAATTTGGCTCCATCAAGTGATCCCGTATGATCGAAAAGTGCTCTAGAGCCTGGCCCGAGACTTGCCCTTGTGGGTCTTTGCGGCTGCATTGTGCCGGGGCAGGCGGATCACCACCGTCGTGCCGGCGCCCACTTCGCTGGAAATCTCCAGCGCGCCGCCGTGCAGTTCCACCAGCGACTTGGAGATCGCCAGCCCGAGGCCGGAACCGGACTTGGTCTTGGTGAACTGGTTTTCCACCTGTTCGAACGGCCGCGCCAGTTTTTCGATGTCCTGCGTTGGAATGCCGATGCCGGTGTCGACGATGCGCACCACGGCGTCTTTGCCGTCGATCATTGTGGTTACGCTGACGTTGCCGCCTTCCGGGGTAAATTTTATCGCATTGGCCAGCAGGTTGATCAGAACCTGTTTGATCGCCCGTTTGTCGCAATCGAGTTGAAGCTCGCCGACAGTGTCGATACTCAACCCGACCTTGTCGTCCTGGGTCCGGGGTTCGACGATGCGCAAGGCCTCTTCAAGGATGGCCGACAGGTTCGCTGAAGCGATATCCAGCGAAACCCGCCCGGCTTCGATTTTCGACATGTCGAGAATGTCGTTGATGACATCGAGCAGATACTGGCCGGACTTGTGGATGTCGTGCGCGTAGTCGAGATACTTCTCGGTGCCCAGCGGTCCGAGGAACTGTTTCTCCATCACCTCGCTGAAGCCGATGATGGCATTGAGCGGGGTCCGCAGTTCGTGGCTCATGTTGGCCAGGAATTCCGACTTCGAGCGGTTCGCCGCCTCGGCTTTGGTCTTCTCGCAGGCGTATTTTTCCGCCAGGTCGGCCAGGCGCTGGGACTGCTGTTCCAGCTTGATGCGGGATTTCTGCAGGTCGCTCACCGAGTTCATCAGCTCGCGTTCGGAATCCATCAGGCGTTCTTCATGCTGCTTGAGGGTGGTGATATCGGTGCCGATGGAAACGAAGCCACCGTCCTTGGTTCGTCGCTCGTTGATCTGCAGCCAGCGGCCATCGCCAAGTTGGACTTCGAAGGTGTTGCCTTCCACCGGCCTGCCGCCGATGACCGGCATGCGCTGGCGCACCACCGGTTCCTTGGCCGACTTGGCGACGTCCTCATAGTTGCTGCCGTGTTGGCAGACGCTCGCCGGCAGCGAGTGGAACTGCTGATACTTCGAGTTGCACATCACCAGCTTGTTGTCGGCGTCCCAAAGTACGAAGGCCTCGGATATGTTTTCGATCGCATCCTTCAGCCGCAGCTCGGCTTCCTGGTTGAGCCTGTCGGCCTGCTTCTGTTCGGTAATATCGATGGCGATTCCGACCAGATGCGATGCCTGTTCGCCCGGTGCTTCGGCCATCTCCGCGCGCGCTCGCAGCCACACCCAATGGCCATCCTTGTGCTGCATGCGGAATTCCTGGTCGATTGCCGGTCGTCCGCCCTGCAGCATCCTGTCGACCAGCCGGTCGATCGGATCGTCGTCCGGATGCAGGCGGTCTGCGACCTCGCCGTAGGACAGGAACTCGCCATGCGGCTCAAGGCCGAGGATATCGTACATCGAGCGCGACCAGAAGATCCGGCCCCGCGCCACATCCCAGTCCCACAGCCCGCACCGGCCGCGGTCGAGTGCCTTGTCCAGCCGTTCGGTGGCGACGGCAAGGGTCTGGTCGGCTTCCGCCGCCCTGGCCGCCTGCCAGTGGAAGGCCGTGCCCAGCAGCACCAGAACCGTGAACGTGACCATGAACAGCGTCGACACCTGAGCGACGTTTCCCCACCACGAAGACAGGATTTTGCTTCTCAGATGAATGACCAGCAGGCTGCCGCCGTATCCGGCTATGTCCTGCTGCAGCACGAATGCCTCGTTGCCGTTCACCAGGTTGACCAGCGCCGGCGTGCCATCCTGGCTGGCCTTGGATTTCATCGCCGACGGGGCGACGATCTCAAGCAGGGACTTGCGCTGCAGCTTCTCCAACGGCGGGTGGCTTGCGATGATGACGCCCGACGGGTCGATCAGCGCGAAGGTGCGCCCGGCCCGGCCCGCATCTTCCGGCAGCGACCGGGCGATGTCTTGCGAAACGAGCTTGCGCATGGTCCGCCCTTCAGCCTCCACCTGGGCGATTGACGAGCTGAGCGAGTAGGCCGCGATCTTTGCATAAAGAGCCGACTGCTTGTTGTGCTCGACGATGTGCTCGCTGCGATTGACCACCAGTTGCAAGGTCAGCGCCGTACCCAGGGTGAGGATGAACAGCACGATCAGTGTCGTGATCAGATTTCGTAGGGCCCGTTCGGAAATCGAAACGGCGGACAGGCGCCGCGGCGCCAGCGGCAGCCGTAGCGTGCGTTCCTTAAAGAACAGTCCACCGAGTTGTGCCTTCGACAAAGTCGTTCCTCATGGTCGGAGTCTTCAGATGAAACTCTCAAAGACCGTGAAGGCGTGTTGTGCGCCATCCCCTCAACGCGAATCACTGAGGGTCATTGATTCGAAAACGAAATGATTTGTCTAGTAAGCATATGCCACAATGCCGACCAGTCGCGATCGGGTGCCCGAACTATCCCTGAATAGCGGTGTCGTTTCGGAGGCGAAAATAAATTCAGTTTAACGTTTTGCTAACGATTTCGAATGTGTC
>JAHEJE010000367.1 GCA_024639035.1 Alphaproteobacteria bacterium | reverse complement strand
ACGGTACCCTGGGCAATGTTGACGGGTACTATCGCGAGCTGCCCAAAGCATTCTACAAAGCGCGGTTTGAGGCAGAGGGCGGGACCCTGTATCTCGCAACTGGCCAACAGCGGCTCGCACTCACTGAAATTCCAAATCTCCGCCGTGGTCGTGCACTTAACAAATTGTTAATGCCCTTCCTGTCGACGGAAGACCTTCGCGCTCGAATGCGGGCTTTTCAAGCGGCAACATTGGGACTCTCTTTTATACCGGAGGGGCTGGATGTGAAGCTGAGTATTGGCAACCCTAATGTCAGCGTTCCCGACGCACGGTTTTCTTTCGGAGAAGTGGATGCTAAACCGGGAGCCGGCAGCAAGCACATGATCTGGATTCTGGTACTCGTTGGCCTTGTAGCAGTTGCGGCTTTCATTCGCCATCGACTGAAATAGTCGGTAGACGGTGAGCACGAATTCCGCATGTAGCGATCAATACGTGAATTTTTCGTGAACCAGCTATGCATCGTTATGCACAGTGCTGCAATATGAGCAACGGACGCCCCGGTAACTTACTAATAAATAAAGCCTAAGGGCTGCCGCCGACGTTCTGAAAATCCGCGTGTCGGCAGTTCGATTGATTCGGATCGCCTTAAGGCGATCCTCACCATTCGGGCAGCTGCGCTGTCTTAGTTCGCTCCGCGAACTGATCTGCCCCTGGCCACCATATGCTCAAAGGCCCCCAGTAGGGGGCCTTTATCATTTGAGGCAGGGCGAAATCGTCACTGAGTCATGTTCTCTATTCGGCAGTCACTAGTGAGATTGGGCCCGGCAGGCTGACGCGCGCCACGCAACCGGTCAGACCATCATCGCGGTTGCTGACCTGCAGAAACCCGCCATGTGCTTCGGCGATCTGCCGGCCCAGCAGCAGGCCGACGCCGCTGCCGCCCGCCTTGGTGGAAAAGAACGGTGTGAACAGGTTGCCGGAGTCGGGGATGCCGGCGCCGCAGTCGACGACGTCGATTTCGATTCCTGCAGGCGTGTCTCGCCAGAAGAGGCGAACCGCTGCCTTGCTGGCCGCCGCCTGGTTGGCCTCGCCGGCATTTTTGATCAGGTTTATCAGCAGCTGCTCCAGCTGGGCGGCGTCGGCGCTAATCTCGATGTCCAGCCGCTCTTCGAGTTCGACCGGGCAGCCGCTGTCCAGCGCTGCGACCCGGCCCAGAAGTTTGCCAAGCCGGATCGGTTGCTTGTCGGGTGGGGGCAGGCGCGTAAGCTCCGCATAGCTACTCATGAAACGACTCAGTGCCTGGGCCCGGTCCTTGATCACGTCGAGACCGGCGCGGGCGTCGCTGTCCCAGTCGGCAGGCCGCGGTTCGACATCCAGCATGCTGGCCAGCGAGTCGGCCATCGATCGAATCGGCGTCAGCGAGTTGTTCAGCTCGTGCCCGATCACGCGGATCAGGCGCTGCCACGCGAGCCGCTCCTCCTGCCGCAGCGTCAGGCTCAGGTCGGTCAACACGAGCAGCTTTTGCGGCACGCCGTCCTGGCGATAACGACTGGCCTGGATGCGGAAGCGGCCCTGCTTGCCGGGAAACGTGCATTGTTCGACTCGTGGCTCGGTGAAATCGAGGAAGGAATCAAGACCCATTGCCGCGGCCGGACGGCCGATCAGGTCTGCTGCTGCGGCGGCAAAGATCGCCGAACCCGAGGAGTTGATCATCGTCAGGCGGTCGGCGTCGTCGAAGGCGAGGACCGCGGCGTCCAGTTCCTCGACGATCTTGCCGAGCAGCAGGTCTGCCTCGACGCCTGCAAAGCGCTTCTCGCGCAGATCCTCGGCAAGGTAGTTGATCTCGGTGACCAGTTCGTAGAGCGCGCCCGGCGGCGAGCCGGTCACGCCGCGCAGGGCGTAGTCCTCCTGCCGGAGTGCTTCGACCAGGTTGGCCAGCGTGCGCAACGGGTAGCCAGCCTTGTTTCGTACCATGACGGCCAGCACGACACAGATGAAGGCCACCGGCAACCAGCCGAACAGCCAGAGACTCCACGTTGCATCAACGGCGAACAGGACAAGCGCGGCCAGCGCCAGGCCGGGCGTCGCCAGCAGCAAAGTCCAGGCGAGGATACGGCGCTCATAGGGCCACCTGCGCGTCGAACGCGCGATGGTCAGGTTGGCGCGGGATGAATCGGGCTGGCTGTCCAGAGGCATCAGTCGGTTTCGTTCAGGCCGTGCTTCTCGAGCCGGCGGTACATGGCGCTGCGGCTGAGTCCCAATTCGCGCGCGGCTTCCAACACATTCTGTCCGTTGCGTTGCAGCGCAGCCTGGATCAAGAGACGCTCAGCCTGCTCCAGCGGCATCGCTTCCAGGTCGTCGATGCCGGGTGATACCGCATTCAGCTGCAGATCTTTCGTGTCGATGCGATTGCCGGACGCCATCAGCGATGCCCGCTCCACGACGTGGCTCAGTTCGCGGATGTTGCCCGGCCAGGGATGCTTTTTCAGTTCCCGCAGGGCGTCCTCGGTGAACACGGCAGGGCCTTCACCATAACGCTTGCGGGACTGGCCGAGGAACAGCGTGCAAAGCGCTTCGATATCCTCGACGCGATGGCGCAGTGGCGGCAGATCGATCTCGACGGTGTTGAGACGAAACAACAGGTCCTGCCGGAACCCACCGGCTTCGGTGACTTCGCTGAGCTTCGCATTGGTGGCGGAGATCACGCGCACGTCGG
>JAHEJE010000080.1 GCA_024639035.1 Alphaproteobacteria bacterium | reverse complement strand
GTCCCAGTGTGGCTGATCATCCTCTCAGACCAGCTATGGATCGTCGCCTTGGTGAGCTTTTACCTCACCAACAAGCTAATCCAACGCGGGCCCGTCCAATAGCGATAAATCTTTCCCCCGAAGGGCGTATACGGTATTAGCCATCGTTTCCAATGGTTATTCCGTACTATTGGGTAGGTTCCCACGCGTTACTCACCCGTCTGCCACTTTCCACCAGAGCAAGCTCCGGCTTCACGTTCGACTTGCATGTGTTAGGCCTGCCGCCAGCGTTCGTTCTGAGCCAGGATCAAACTCTCAAGTTTGAAACGTTTTGCTCACAGCATCAGTCCCGAAGAACCAACACTGTCTGTTCGCTTTGCGTATCTTGCTAATTTAGCATGAATTGACGAGTTACCATGTAACGACTTGGTTAAGGTCCAACCGGTTGCCCGGTCTTTCCAGAAACTTCGTCGAAGCTTGGCTTCTCAAACGCTAAACGATTGCGTCTCTTTTTGTCCGGGACAAGTCCCGAACCGCAAGGACACTACCGCCTGCGTTTCTCTTTCTATCAACAACAATGTCAAAGAGCCGGGAGATATCCATTTGCAGGACACCTCCACCCCCTTGCAGCCGACCGGACCAGCCGTACCAATTTCGCTTGGTACCGCTTTCCTTGTTCATTTGCAAAGGAAGCGCGAAGCAGCTCACCCCGCCCAAGCGGTGTGTGCGCTCCAGTGCTGCGGGTTATATGAGCCTGCGATGCCACCTGTCAAGCGCTGCATCGCAATATTTTCGTCTTTTCTGTTGATTGTCTTGTCCTTCGCGCCCAAACGCTCGAAACGCCGGCAAGTCGGGAGCGTTTTCACCCCCGGCCGGACTCAAACCGCACCCCATAGGCGGCAGTTTCAGCCCGCGTCCTCAGCGTCGCTTTCATCCGATGGGCGAGGTTCGGCCTCATCTGGCGCCTCGTCTGCCGGCACGTCCGGTTCCCACGGCTCAAGGTCGTTGCGCGCCCACCAGTACCAGAACCCCTGCTCGCGCAACCACGACTCCAACCGGTCGAGGCTGTTCCACTCGCGGCCATGGCCGCGGGCGCTGTTGATTCGCGCCAGCACTGCATCGACATAGACCAGCACGCCCCAGGCAAACGGCTTGCTGTCCTGATCGCCAAACCCGCCGCCCTGCTGTGACCGGTAGACCCGATAGACAACCGCATACTCTCCCAGGCGACCAGCCGCACGCAAAGCCGGCAAATCGGCCTGCGTGACCGCGAACTGTACGCCGAGGGCGACATCTTGATCCATAATGTTGCTCATGTTCACAAATTAGTATACACTATGCCACATGATGTTGGTAGTGCGTTCGAGAATTCACTATCTATGGCCAGAAATCCGATCAATCCGAGGAGAGACCTTAATATGCCCAAAAAACGTTCAACCACCAAAAGGCCTGCAAAGTCGATGACGCCATATCTCACGGTCCACGACGCAGCCGCCGCCATCGAATTCTACAAGGCGGCTTTTTCCGCACGCGAAGTCGCCCGCACTGACGAGCCTGAAACCGGACGCATTAACAACGCCGAGCTCAAGGTTTGCGGTGGCAGCCTATACATCTGCGACGAGTTTCCCGAGTTCGGGATTCTGTCGCCCTTGTCCGCCGCCGGCGCCGGCTCGATGCTCGACCTGCGTGTCGGCGACGTCGATGCACTGTGGCAAAAGGCACTGGACGCCGGTGCCCTCGAGGTATCGCCGATCGGCAATGTGCCCTGGGGCGGTCGCTCCGGCAAGTTGGTCGACCCGTTCGGACATTACTGGTCGATTTCCGGCGAAGCCGTGACCCAGGACAGCGCCGGCGATGTCGCCGACCTCATGCCGGTTTCATGCGCCCATGTCGAAGCCATCGCCGCCGCCGTGTGACCGGCCGCTGCAATACCCCTCAACCGTGCCGGAGCGTTCAACACTCGCGCCCCGGCACCCTCTCTTCACCGAGAAAGGCACAGCAACAAAATTTCATGCGCACCGACTGAATTGTGCCATAAGCATCCATAGACGGAATCAAATGCAACTACGGGCAACCACACAATGACCCCCTTTGCGATAGCCGGCGTTCAAATGCATGTCGCGGCCGTGCACTCCAATATTGCCGCCATGCGGCACCGGCTTGATATCCTCATGGCGAGGTTTCCCTGGACCCAGATGGTGCTGTTCAGCGAACTTGCCCAATTCGGCCCGTTGCTCAAATACGCCCAGCCGCTCGACAACGAAACGATCAAGCAGTTCCAGGCCGATGCGCTGCGCTACCACATCTGGCTAATCCCCGGCTCGTTCTATGAGACGGCGGCGGACGGCAACATCTACAACACCTCGGTCGTGATCAATCCGCACGGCGAGATTATCAGCACCTACCGCAAGATGTTTCCGTTCCGGCCCTATGAGGCCGGGGTGTCGGCCGGCACGGAGTTCTGCATCTTCGATGTGCCGGCGGTCGGCCGCTTCGGCCTGTCGATCTGCTATGACATCTGGTTCCCCGAAACCACCCGTCAGCTGACCAGCCAGGGTGTCGAGGTCCTGCTGCATCCGGTCTTGACCGGCACCACCGACCGCGATGCCGAACTGGCCATAGCCAGGGCAACGGCGGCGCAGTTCCAGTGCTACGTCTTTGACATCAACGGCCTCGGCGCAGGTGGCGTCGGCCGCTCCTGCGTCGTCGATCCCACATCGATGGTTCTGCATCAGTCGGCCGGCCAGGAAGACCTGTTCCCGATCGAGGTCGATCTCGACCAGGTCCGGCGCCAGCGCGAGACCGGCCTGCGCGGCCTTGGCCAGGTGTTGAAGAGTTTTCGCGATCGCTCTGTTGATTTTCCGGTCTACAGCCGCGACACTGATGATAACGACTATCTGCAAACGCTTGGCCCGCTGCAGATTGCCCGTCAGGCGTCCGCCGCCGGGCTTGCTGCCACCGACCCGCGCCAGGCAATTGCCGAAGACCGAAAGACAAGAAAGCCGGCAATCGACACCGCATCGGCAGCGCACGGCAAAACAGCAAACGGCTGAACGGGTTGTAGATTTGACAGTCGGCACCAAGACCGGCATCGCAGGCCCCGCAGCAGCCGAGGACTAGTCAAGGGAGAAAATCGGCCATGCGATCCATGAGCGACTATTACAGCGCAATCCAGCTGCGTGCCGACCGCTGGAGCCTGCTGCGTGAAGCCACTGACGCGCTGACCCGTACCACCGGCGAAAAGAAGATCGTAAAACTGCGCTCCGAAGCCGAACAGCTGTTCGAAGCGCTTGCCCCCATCGAAGCCTATTGGGCATTTCCCGGCACCGCGGCCTTCGACCACCTGCGGCGCGAGTTTGCCCATCACAAATATGAAGACCTCGCCTTTGCGGTGCGGCGCATTCTGCGCGCCCTGACATCGGGCGCCTATCGCCGCCGCAGCATCCCCCTGGAGCGCGACGATACCGAAACCGACGAGCTTGAGGACGAAGCCATGCTGTCGCCGGAAGCGCGTGCCCTCAGCAAGCCCTATTTCGAAATCCTTTTCGTCGACAGCATCACCGAGCACCAGGAGCGTTGGCTGCGCAACTCGATCCACCGCATGCGGCGCAGCGAAGACCAGTTCGTTTACGAGCCGCTGGTCGTGCCCAGTGTCGAGGACGCCCTGATCGCGATCCTGTTCAACCACAACATCCAGGCGATTGTGGTGCGTCCCGGCCTGACGCTGAAGTCGCAGAACGAGTTACCGATCCTGACCCGTTTTCTGGCCCGCGCCGGAGATACGCATGAGCTTGAGACCCTGCCGTCGGAAAACTATTCGACCGAGCTGTGCCGGCTGATCGCCAAAGTCAGGCCGGAGCTGGACACCTTCTTGATCACCGACCGTTCGGTCGAGGCCGTCGCCGGGCTCAATCTCGGCCTGTGCCGCCGGGTGTTCTACAATCAGGAGGACTTCCAGGAACTCCACCTCAACATCTTGCGCGGTGTCCAGGCCAGGTACAAGACCCCGTTCTTCACCGCGCTCAAGGAGTATTCCAAGCAGCCGACCGGCGTTTTCCACGCCATGCCGATCAGCCGCGGCAAGTCGATTTCGCGCTCGCACTGGATCCAGGACATGGGCGCCTTCTACGGCCCCAACATCTTCCTGGCCGAAACTTCGGCGACATCAGGTGGGCTGGATAGCCTTCTCGAACCGCACGGCCCGATCAAGGAAGCCCAGGAACTGGCGGCACGCGCATTCGGCTCCAAGCAGACGTTCTTTGCCACCAACGGCACATCGACCTGCAACAAGATCGTGGTGCAGGCTCTGGTCAGTCCGGGCGATATCGTTCTCGTCGACCGCGATTGCCACAAATCGCATCACTACGGCATGGTGCTCGCCGGCGCCCAGGTGCTCTACCTGGAGAGCTACCCGCTCAATGAGTATTCGATGTACGGCGCCGTTCCGATCCGGGAGATCAAGGAAAAGCTGCTCCAGCTCAAGGCCGCCGGAAAGCTCGACCGCGTGCGCATGCTGCTGCTCACCAACTGCACTTTCGACGGCATTGTCTACAACGTCGAGCGGGTGATGGAGGAATGCCTGGCCATCAAGCCGGATCTGGTGTTCCTGTGGGACGAGGCCTGGTTCGCGTTTGCCAGGTTCGGACCGACCTATCGCCAGCGCACCGCGATGAACGTCGCCAACGCCCTGCGCGAGCGGCTGAAGAGCGCTGGCCATGCGAAGGCTTATGCCAAACAGACCGCCAAACTTGAAAACGCCGACGATGCAACCCTTCTGAAAACGCGGCTGATCCCGCCGCCGACTGCGCGGGTCCGTGTGTACGCTACCCAGTCGACACACAAGACGCTCACCTCGTTGCGCCAGGGCTCGATGATCCATGTCAACGACCAGGACTTCAAGGGAGAAGTCGAGCAGTCGTTCCTCGAAGCCTATATGACCCACACCTCGACATCGCCCAACTACCAGATCATTGCCAGCCTCGACGTCGGGCGCCGGCAGGTCGAGTTGGAAGGGTTTGAGTTTGTGCAGCGCCAGGTCGAGGCCGCCATGTCGTTGCGCCGCGCCATTGCGACCCATCCTCTGCTGGGCAAGTACTTCAAGGTCCTGACCGCCGGCGACATGATCCCGGCTCAACATCGCGAGAGCGGCATCGAATCCTACTACGATTCAGAGCAGGGCTGGAACGACATCTGGGAATGCTGGGCCCGCGATGAATTCGTTCTCGACGCCACCCGCATCACCCTCGTGGTCGGCAGCACCGGGTGGGACGGCGATACCTTCAAGACGAAGATCCTGATGGACAAATACGGCATCCAGATCAACAAGACGTCGCGCAATACCGTTCTGTTCATGACCAACATCGGCACCACGCGATCCTCCGTTGCCTATCTGATCGAGGTCCTCGTGAAGATTGCCCAGGAGCTTGACGAGCGCCTCGACGATGCCTCCCGAATGGAGCGCCTGGGCTTTGAGCACCGGGTCAAGAACCTGATGGTCGACGTGCCGCCGCTGCCCGACTTCAGCCGCTTCCACGACGCCTTCAGATCAGACGGCGACACCGCGGAGGGCGACATTCGCGAGGCGTTCTTCCTGAGCTACGAAGAAAACGATTGCGACTATGTTCAGCTCGACAGCATGCCCGCCGACCTGGAAGCCGAAGGCCTGGAACTGGTGTCGGCTTCGTTCATCATTCCCTACCCGCCGGGTTTTCCCATCCTGGTTCCCGGCCAGGTCATATCGAGCGAAATTCTTGCCTTCATGCGGGCGCTCGACGTCAACGAAATTCACGGTTACCGGCCTGATCTGGGCCTGAGGATATTCACCGACGAAGCGCTGAAGCGTCACAGCGCCGCCCGCAAATCGCGTTAGAAAAGGAGCCAGGCATGCCGAAGAAAGTTCTCAACAACATCTCCGAGATTCGCCGATATTTTCACCGCAACGAAGAGCCGGTGTATTTCGTCTCGGCGACGAATTTCAATCTGCTGGGCCTCGATGAATGGGTGAAGAACTTCAAGTACATCTGTTACATCGATTGTTACGACGGCCGGCATCCCAACGTCTTTACCCCCACCGAAGCACCGCACGCGGAGTTCCAGTCCATCGAGGACATCAACAATTACCTGCTGCAGCACAAGGAAGTGATCGACCTGATCAAGCGCCGCGGCGGCAAGCCGAAGTTCGTGTTCCTGATGTTCGATGAAGAGACCGAACGGCTGGTCAAGGAACTCGGCGGCGAGCTTTGGTTTCCCAAGGCAAAGCTGCGCACCCAGTGCGACAACAAGATCGAAACCGTGCGCATCGGCGACAAGGCCGGCGTGCCGTCGGTACCCAACGCGCTCAGTGAGGTCACGGATTACGACCAGTTGCGCAGCGTGTGCGAGAAAGCCGGCATCGGCCACGATCTCGTCCTGCAATCGGCCTTCGGCGATTCCGGCCACACCACCTTCTTCATCAAATCCGAGGCCGACTTCCGCAAGCACGAGCACGAGATCATTGGCGAGGGTGAGATCAAGATCATGAAGCGGATCGATTGCCGCGGTTCGGCCATCGAGGCCTGCGCGACGTCGCAAGGCACCATCGTCGGCCCGCTGATGACCGAGCTTGTCGGCTTCAAGGAGCTGACCCCCTATCGCGGCGGCTGGTGCGGCAACGAGATTTTCGCCACCGCCTTTCCGCCCAAGACGCGCGAGCGGGCCCGCGAATTGACCTTCAAGTTCGGCGAACAACTGCGCAAGGAAGGCTACCGGGGTTACTTTGAGCTGGACTTCCTGGTCGAGAAGAAGTCTGGCGACATCTGGCTCGGCGAACTCAATCCGCGCATCACCGGTGCTTCGTCGATGACCAACCACGCCGCCTTCGCCCATGCCGACGCCCCCTTGTTCCTGTTCCATCTGCTCGAGTTCTCAAAGAAGAAATTCAAGCTTGACGTCGATGAACTGAACGCCCGCTGGGCCGACCACGACATGATTGACGACTGGTCGCAGATGGTCATCAAGCACACCGACGACAGTGTCGATATCGTCACCCATGCACCGGAGACCGGCATCTACAAGATGCTCACCGACGGCAGCGTGGTCTACGACCGGTTCGACTATCACCGCCGCGCTGTTGAGAGTGAGAACGAAGCCTTCTTCCTGCGCATTCTCAAGCCGGGCGACTTCCGCTATGAAGGTGCCGACCTCGGCATCCTGGTCACCCGCGGGCGCTCGATGACGTCAAATTTTCAGCTCAATGCGCGGGCCAAGAAGTGGATTCACGGCATCAAGTCCGGCTTCACCGCCCGGCCGCTGCCAAGCGCCGAAGTGGTTGCCGAGCCGGCCTTCAAGATCATGTAGGAAGACGAGCTAGTGTTGTGGCGCGCCATATCCGAGGCTGAGCCGGGTCCGAAATGGGCCCGGCTGTTTGCCGAGTATTGGCCGCATTACAAGAAGTGGTGGTTGCGGGATGGCGCCGAGGCGCGTCCGACATTTCTTGAAAGCCGGCAGGCTCTGTGCGAGCACATGCCGGAAATTGTGCCGATTTTCGACCGGCTCTGCGATTTGGCCGGCAGCGGCGATGCGGCCGCCCGGTTCTTGAGCTTTTACGGACCGCCGGCCTATTTGTCGGGCTGCTCGCAGGCCATCTGGCCGGGCGCCGAACCGGTTCTGGTGCGCAACTACGACTACAGCCCCGATGCCTTCGACAGCCTGATCCTGCACACCGCCTGGCAGGGCCGCCGGGTGATGGGAACCAGCGACGGTCTATGGGGCCTGGTCGATGGCGTCAATGATGCCGGACTTGCCGTATCGCTGACCTTCGGCGGGCGCCGGATCGTCGGCGACGGTTTCGGCGTCCCGCTCATTCTGCGCTATGTGCTGCAGACCTGCGAAACCACCGAACAGGCCGCTGAGGTGCTGGCCCGTGTGCCGTCGCACATGAGCTATAACATCACGGTTCTGGACGCCAAACGCAAGTTTGTGACCGCGATGATGGCGCCGGACCGGCCGACCGCACTGACCCATGCAGCCGTTGCCACCAACCACCAGGAAACCGTCGAGTGGGTCAGCCACGCCCGGTTCACCGCCACCGTCGAACGCGAGCGCTTCCTGTTGCAACGCCTGACCCTGCACGTCGATCCACTGGACAAGTTCATCGGCGCATTCCTCAAACCGCCGCTCCATTCGACAGCCTACGAACACGGTTTCGGCACGCTCTACACCGCCGTCTACAAGCCCCGCTCCGGAGAGCTTGAAATCCGCTGGCCGGGAACCAACTGGCAGTTTTCCCTGAACGACTTCACACAGTCGCAACGGCGGGTTCACCTGCCCAAAGCAGCAGCGGCCGTGCCCGGCTGATCCGTTATTCGCCCTTTGCCCGCAACAGCATGCCGAACAGGTCGCGCGGGTCGTCGGGATCGGCCAGCATGTCCAAGCGCTGATAAAGGTCCGTGCCCTCCAACTGGTCGCGCACGTAGCGCAATGCCGAGTGGTCCTCGATCGCAAAGCCGACGCCGTCGAACAGAGTGATCTGATCGGCGCTGGTCCGCCCCGGCGCCTGGCCGGTGATAACCTGCCACATCTCGGTGATCGCAAAATCTTCCGGCATCTGCTGGATCTCACCTTCGATGCGGGTTTGCGGCGGATACTCCACGAACACATCAGAGCGTTGCAGAATGCCCTTGGCCAATTCGGTCTTGCCCGGGCAATCGCCGCCGATGGCGTTGATATGCACCCCTGCCCCGACCATGTTGTCGCTGAGGATCGTTGCATATTGTTTGTCGGCCGTGCAGGTCGTGATCACCTGTGCGCCCTCGATTGCCTCCTCCGCCGTGCTGCAGGCCGTGAGGTGGAATCCCCGGTCTTCCAGGTTGCGGATCGTCTTCTTCGTTGCCTGCTGGTCATTGTCATAGAGCCGCAGCCGGTCGATGCCGCAGACCGCCCGCATCGCCGTTGCCTGAAACTCCGACTGGGCGCCGTTGCCGATCATCGCCATCGTCCGCCCGCCCTTTGGCGCCAGATGCTTTGCCACCATCGCCGAGGTTGCAGCCGTGCGCAGCGCCGTCAGCACCGTCATTTCGGACAGCAGCACCGGGTAGCCGGTATAGACATCCGCCAGCAGGCCGAATGCCGTCACCGTCTGCAATCCCTCCTTGGTGTTCTTGGGGTGGCCGTTGACATACTTGAAGCCGTAGACCTCGCCATCTGACGTTGGCATCAGTTCGATGACGCCCTCCTTGGAATGCGAGGCCACACGCGGTGTCTTGTCGAACGATTCCCAGCGGCGAAAATCGGACTCGATGTATTCGGCCAGGCCGATCATCATGTCGTCGATGCCGATGTGATGCACCAGTTGCATCATGTGGTCGACACTGACGAAAGGCACGAATGCCAGGTCGGATGGAGCGGGAACCGGCATTATCATGCCTCCTTACAACGTTGGTTGCCGCAGTATGGACAAGGCAAATCGCAAAGAAAACGGATTTTTTACGTAAATTATGTACTATGATAAATCATAATGCTTCATATCATCACGCAATTTGATTGAACCCGTCATGGCAAGACGCCCCGCGACAGACACCGCTCATGTCTGCGACGAACTCGACAACCAGCTGATATCGATATTGCGCGCCGACGGCCGGGCCTCGATCTCCAAGCTGTCCGACCTGCTCGGCGTCACCCGCGGCACGGTACAAAATCGCCTGGACCGCCTGCTGCAGGCCGGCGTTCTGTTGGGCTTCTCCGCAAGGGTGCGGCAAGACTACGAGGACGGGACGATCCGCGCCATCATGATGATCGAGGTCACCGGAAAATCGACCATGCGGGTCATTCGCGCCCTGCGCGGCCTGCCCGAACTGCGGACCCTGCACACCACCAACGGCAAGTGGGATCTGGTGGCCGAGATCGGCGTTGCCGACCTCGCCACCTTCGATCGCGTGCTGCGCGATGTGCGCATGACCGACGGCATCGCCAACAGCGAGACCAGCCTGCTCTTGACAAGCGTCTAGCGCCGGCCCAACGACTGTTGACGCGCGCCAATCGGAGCCCAGCACGATGAACCAGCCGAACATTCTCATCCTCATGGTCGACCAGCTCAACGGCACGCTGTT
>JAHEJE010000366.1 GCA_024639035.1 Alphaproteobacteria bacterium | reverse complement strand
CGGCATCGTCAAACCGTTTTCCTGCTCGGCCTGGATCGCCTCGATACATCGCGGCATCGACGTGGCGCGGGCCGAGGGCCTGGCACATATCGCCGGAGCCACGGGTTCGACCTCGGAGGCCGGCGTTCAGGCGCATTTCGGGTTGCCGGATGCGGCACTGATCGACATGGGTGATTTCGTCGGCGGGATGCTGAAATACATCCGGTCGCATCCGGTCGGGCGGGTGACGGTGGCCGGCGGCATCGGCAAGATGACCAAGATGGCGCAAGGGGCCATGGATCTGCATTCGGGCCGCAGCCAGGTGGACTTTGAGTGGTTGGCGGGGCGGGTCAAGATGCTCGAGGGGGATGCCGGGCTGGTCGCGGCGGTTGCCGACGCCAACACCGCCAGGCAGGCCTTCGAGCTGGCCGCGGCGGCAGGTGTCGACCTGGGGCACGACATCGCCAACAACGCCATGGAAGCCGGCTACCGGGTGCTGCGCGGCAGCGAGGTGGCGCTGGATGTGCTGGTGGTGGACAGGCAGGGTGCGGTTGTAGGGCGGGCGAGTTGAGAAAACGCATTCTGATCCTCGGCGGCACCCGTGATGCCCGCGAGCTGGCCGCACGGTTGCTCGCTGACGGTCATCAGGTCACCAGCTCGCTGGCCGGTGTGACCTCGGCGCCGGTGTTGCCAGCGGGCGATGTCAGGGTTGGCGGGTTTGGCGGGGCGCGCGGCCTGGCGGCGTTCCTGCGGGCAGAGGATTTCGAGATGGTCATCGACGCCGCCCATCCGTTTGCCGCACGGATTTCAGCAAACGCCCTGGCCGCCTGCACCGAGACCGGCACCCGGCTTGTACGGCTGGAACGCCCCGCCTGGCAGGCGCAGGCTGGCGACCGCTGGATCGGCGCGGCAGACGCCGCCGCCGCTGCCGCCTGTCTTGAAACCGGGGCACGGGCATTCGTCACCATCGGGCGCAAGGACCTGGCGGCGTTTTGCCAGCGCCGCGATGTGGAGATCGTGGCGCGGATGATCGAGGCTCCGGGCATCGCGGTGCCGGCGGGATGGCGGATCGTCCTGGCGCGGCCGCCGTTTTCGCTGGACGAAGAGATTGCGCTGATGGGTAGGCAAGATGTTACGGTGCTGGTCAGCAAGAATGCCGGCGGCGAGCGGCCGGCCAAGCTGGATGCGGCGCGCGAACTGGGGCTGCCGGTGGTGATGATCGCCCGGCCGGTAAAGCCGGAGGTGCCGGTGTTTGAAACCATAACGGATGCGGCCATAGCGGCTGCGGGAGTGGGATGATGGTCAGACTGACGCTTGAGGAGGGCCGTAAGCTGGCCTTCGACTGCCTGGTGAACAACGGCTGCGATGAGGACAATGCCCGCGCCTCGGCCGACCGCATGATCCAGGCGGAAGGAGACGGTTGTCCCTCGCACGGGCTGTTCCGGCTCGGCTGGTACGTCAAGGGCGTGAAGTCGGGTCGGGTGAACGGCAAGGCGCGGCCGGTGGCGGACGTTCTGGCGCCAGGGGTGGTTCGCATCGATGGAGACGGCGGGTTTGCGCCGTTGGGCCAGCGGGTGGCGCACGAGGCTTTGGTTTCGCTGGCGCGGAACAACGGCATCGCCGCGGCCGCTTTCGTCAACATGTTCCACGTTGCGGCCATGTGGCCGGAGGTCGAGGCGCTGGCCGATGCGGGATTGGTCGGGTTTGCTTTCACCCCGTCCTACCCCTACGTGGCGCCGGCCGGCGGCAGCAAGCCGCTCTACGGCACCAATCCAATGGGCTTTTCCTGGCCGCGCGAGGGCGCACCGCCGCTGGTGTTCGACCAGGCCTCATCGTCGATGGCGCGTGGCGAAATCATGATCGCGGCGCGTGACGGGCATTCGGTGCCGGCGACGGCGGGCATCGGGCCGGACGGTGAGGAAACGACCGATCCGAACGTAGTGCTTAAAGGCGCCCAACTGGGCTTCGGCGGCTACAAGGGCGCGGCCCTGGCGCTGATGGTCGAACTGATCGCCGGCCCGCTGATCGGCGATTTCCTGAGCATCGAGGCTGAAGAGGACGATGGCGGCCAGGGTGGTCCGCCCAAGGGCGGTGAGCTGATCATCGCCATGGAGCCGGCCTGTTTCGGCGATGCCGATGCTATCAGGGCACATGGCGAAAAGCTGTTCGCGGCGATCGCCGAGCAGGAGGGCACGCGGCTGCCGGGTGAACGGCGGTTCCAGAACCGCGAGCGGATTGCGCGGGAAGGGTTTGAAGTGCCGCAGGTGCTTTATGATGAGATCGCCGGGCTGATGTAGCGGCTGTTCAAAGGCCGAAGCGGTCGGCCAGGCGGTGCCAGGCGAGAAGCGGGGGCATGAACCAGGGCGAACCAGTGTAGAGCGGGCGGGTTTCGAAATCGAGATCGTCGAAGGCGGTATGGCGGTCCGGTGCGCCGAGCATTTTCAGGCCCAGCTTGGTGCCGAAGTATGTCGCGCGGGCAACGCCTGAGCCGCAGTAACCCATGGCGTAGAACATACCGTCATGCTTGCCGCCGCCGAACTGGCCGGAGTGCGGGACGTGGTCGAAGGTGTAGGCGACGAGGCCGGACCAGGTGTGGGTGATTTCGGTGTCGGCCAGTTGTGGGTAGACCTCGAGCATGGCGGCGCGCAGAGCATGGGTGTTGGCGGCGTTGTTCTCTGTGAGACCTGAAGCGCGGCCGCCGAACAGGATGCGCTTACCGTCGGGCGAGGGGCGGTAGTAG
>JAHEJE010000365.1 GCA_024639035.1 Alphaproteobacteria bacterium | reverse complement strand
GACGGCAGGGCAGGGTAGAAAACCTCATCGACGATGTCTTGCGCCATCAGCCAGTCGGCCACCGTCAGGGCATTCTTCATGTGCCGCTCCAGGCGCACATCGAGCGTGCGCATGCCGCGCAGGCACAGGTAAAGGTCATCCGGCCCGGCGCACTGGCCGAACTCGCCATAGGCGTCATGCAACTGCGGCCAGGCCTGCTTGTTGGTGGTAATGAAGCCGATCATCGCATCGGAGTGCCCGACGAGGTACTTGGTGCCGGCCTGGATGGAAATGTCGCAACCCTGTTCGAGCGCTTTGAAATAGTGCCCGCCGCTCCAGGTGTTGTCGATGGCAACGAGGCAGTCGCGTTCGTGCGCCGCCTCGGCAAGCGCCGCCACATCGCTGATCTCGAAGGTCTGCGAGCCGGGCGATTCCAGATACAGCATGCGCGTGTTGGGGCGGATCAGCGCCGTCAGGTCTTCGGCGCCGATTTTCGGATCGATGAACGTGGTCTCGATGCCGAGCCGGCGCATCATGCCCTGGGCGAACCGGCGGGCCGGCAGGTAGACGGTGTCGGCCATCAGGATATGGTCGCCGGCGCTGAGGTAGGCCAGCATCATGGTGCTGATGGCGGCCATGCCCGACGGACACACCTTGGCGTCATGACCGCCTTCGAGCATCGCCACGGCCTGTTCCAGCGCCCGCGTGGTCGGCGTGCCGCGGCGGCCGTAGCGGTAGGGCTGATTGCCGCTTCTGAGGGTTTCAAGATCGCGATAGAGGATCGTCGATGCGTGATAGACCGGCGGATTGACGATGCCGTGCTCGGTGAACTCCTTGCCGGCAGCGACCAGCCGGGTGCGCGGCCCATAGTTCGAATAGTCCGGTTTCTTGTGTGGCATCGGCGTCTCGCAACTTCGATTGTGCAGAAGTCTGGCAGTAGCACGCCACCGGGCGCATTCCAATCTCCCGTTAGCCGGATTGCAGGCTTGACCTTGAGCGCAAATTCGGTTCGGATGGGGCAAACAGGCGCCAGCGGCGACGCATTTGGGGGAAACGCATGGCAGAGTTGGTCAGGGGGCGGCCGGAATGCCAGTTTGATTGCGGCCAGACCGGCCCGGAATACAATAATGAAACTGCCCTGTTAGGCCATGCCGGTTATGCCGGACAGGCCAGTTGAAAGGATGAAGACCGATATGATCCGGCAGTGGTTTGCGATCTGTGCAGCGATGGTGTGTGCCGTTGGAACGGCTGCAGCAGGAACCCTTGATGACGTCAAGGCGAAGGGCTTTGTCCAATGCGGCGTCAATGAGGGCCTGCCCGGTTTTTCTATCGCCGATGACAAGGGCGAATGGTCGGGCATGGATGTCGATTTTTGCCGTGCCCTGGCCGCGGCGATATTTGCCGATACATCGAAGGTCAAATTCACGCCGCTGTCGGCCAGTGCCCGCTTCGAGGCGCTGCAGAAGGCCGAGATCGACGTTCTGTCACGCAACACCACCTGGACCGCCGAGCGCGACACCGGCATGGAGCTTCAATTCGCCGCCGTCACCTATTACGACGGCCAGGGCTTCATGGTGCGGCGTTCGCTGGGCGTAGTGAGCGCATTGCAGCTCGGCGGCGCGGCAATCTGCATTCAGACCGGCACCACGACCGAATTGAACGTCGCCGACTATTTCCGCGTCAACAACATGGAATACGAACTGGTCGCCTTCGACACCGGCGAGGATCTGATCTCCGCCTACAACAAGGAGCGCTGCGATGCCTTTACCGCCGATGCGTCCCGGCTGTACGCCGAGCGTGTCAATCTGTCCAATCCGGATGAGCACGCGGTTCTGCCGGAGGTGATTTCCAAGGAGCCGCTCGGCCCGGTCGTGCGACAGGGCGATGTTCAGTGGTTCAACCTGGTGAAGTGGGTGCATTTCGCCATGGTCAATGCCGAAGAGCTCCAGGTCACTTCTGAGAATGTCGACGAGATGAAGGTTTCGACCAACCCGGCCGTCAAGCGGCTGCTTGGTCTTGATGGCAATTTCGGCGAAATGCTCGGTGTCGGCAACGAATGGGCTTACAACATCGTCAGGATGGTCGGTAACTACGGTGAGGTGTTCGACAGAAACGTCGGCGCCAACACGCCTCTGGGTATCGCGCGCGGCATCAATGCGCTATGGTCCAAGGGCGGCATTCAATATGCACCGCCAATAAGATAAGATTTGAGGGCAAAACAGATCGCCGGCCCGAACGACCGGCGGCACAGGGAGTGAGGGAACCGCATGGCCAAGGCAGCCGCCGCCGCAAAACCGACCGATTTGCAAGTATCGGACGAAGTGGCGATCGACATCGTCAATATGAACAAGTGGTTCGGCGAGAGCTTTCACGTTCTCAAGGACATCAACCTGACCGTGTATCAGGGCGAACGGATCGTCATCTGCGGTCCGTCCGGGTCCGGCAAGTCGACCCTGATCAGGTGCATCAACCGGCTGGAGGAGCACCAGAAGGGCAAGATCGTCGTCGACGGCATCGAGCTGACCAATGATCTCAAGAAGATCGACGAGATCCGTCGCGAGGTCGGCATGTGCTTCCAGCACTTCAATCTGTTTCCCCACCTGACGGTTCTCGAGAACTGCACCCTGGCGCCGATCTGGGTGCGCAAGGTCCCCAAGGCCGAAGCCGAGGCCACGGCGATGGAGTTCCTGGAAAAGGTGAAAATCCCCGAGCAGGCGGGCAAGTTCCCCGGTCAGTTGTC
>JAHEJE010000079.1 GCA_024639035.1 Alphaproteobacteria bacterium | reverse complement strand
CTGGTTGTGTTGCCCGCCACGCCAGCGGCACGGCTTGAGAGAGTATCAAGAACGACGGTCATGCAGTGGCTCTTAGCACGAATTGGCCGAAAATGTGTGGACTGACTAGGGTCGCGCGTTCGGCGGTCGCCAGCCCACGGTCATTTGCAGTTGCCGTTGATCTTGTCGACCGCCGCCGTCACACCGGACAGAGAATATTGATCGACCGTCCTGGTGCCACGCTGCGAGCGGCCGACGACGGTCATCTTGGAACCGCGCTTCATTGCCGCCACGACCTTGCGGTCCGTGTCCGGTGACGCAGCCCAGGCACCGTCGCCGCTGGTGAACAGCGTAAATTTGGTTCCATCAATCTGCAGTGTCGCGTCCGAGCCCTTCTTGAACGGATAGCCGATGATGGTGTTGACCTCGCCCTTGATCTTGTCGCCAGGCCGGTTGGTGATCAGGAAATGCACCGGGTCGCGGTTGACGTTCTTGGGTGAGGAGTCCTTGGGCTGCGAGATGGCGTAGCACACCTGGCCGGTCTTGCCCTTGTAGGTGTAGACGGCCCAGTCCTTGAATTCGCTGACAAGGTTGGGATCCTGAGCAAATGCAGCCGCGCTGCCAAGCGCAACGGCCAATGCCGCGCCGCCCGCTAATGAAAGAAATCGCCGTCGAATCATGGTGCTCCCGAACATACTCATTTGAACCGCATTACTCCAGACATGAAACTGATTTGCCCGCCGGATGCAAGACCGAAAGGCGGTATTGTGGGCAACCCGGACCGTGACGCCTTCGGGGGCGTCCTAAGACTATCTCCAAATCTGTCGAGAATTTGACGAATTGATGAAGCGACCGGTCTTTGTCCCCTTTCCCGCCTCGGCACGGTGAGCTAGGCTCGCGACCCTGGTTTCGCCAGCCGCAACAGGCATCGGGAGTCGATCTTCATGAAAGCTGTGATCTGCAATGAACTGGGAGGGCCGGAAGGCCTGTCCGTACAGGAGATCGAGGCTCCGGTGCCGCAACCGAACGAGGTGGCGATCTCGGTCAGGGCCGCAGCGCTCAACTTCTTCGACAACCTCCTCATCCGCGGCAAGTATCAGTACCGGCCCGACCCGCCGTTTTCACCATCTGCCGAGGCGGCCGGTATCGTCACTGGCATCGGCGAGAAGGTCACCCGTTTCAAGCCTGGGGACCGGGTGATGGCTCATGCAATTTATGGCTGTGCGCAGGAGATCATTTCGGTGCCGGAACATAAAGTCGTGGGCCTGCCCGACGATCTGTCCTTCGAACATGCTGCCGGACTGACCGTCACCTACGGAACGACGCTGCACGCCCTCAAGGACCGGGCCGATCTTCAGCCCGGTGAGACCCTGGCTGTCCTTGGCGCCTCCGGCGGCGTCGGTCAGGCGGCAATCGAAATCGGCAAGGTGATGGGCGCCCGCGTCATTGCCTGCGCATCCTCGGACGAAAAACTGGCGTTCTGCACGTCTATGGGTGCCGATGAAACGGTCAACTACGCCACGCAGGACCTGAAGGCCGAGTTGAAGCGCCTGACCGGCGGCAATGGTGTCGATGTGATCTACGATGCAATCGGCGGGGCGTTCAGCGAGCCGGCACTGCGCGCCATTGCATGGAGCGGTCGCTTCCTGGTGATCGGATTTGCCGCCGGCGACATCCCCAGCATTCCGCTCAACCTGGTGCTGCTCAAGGGCTGCCAGCTCGTCGGCGTATTCTGGGGCAGCCATACCGAACGCGAACCGGACAAGCATCTGGCCAACATGGAAACCCTGGCGAGTTGGTGCGCACAAGG
Organism: Alphaproteobacteria bacterium; assembly: GCA_024639035.1. GTDB lineage: Bacteria > Pseudomonadota > Alphaproteobacteria > Rhizobiales > Aestuariivirgaceae > JAHEJE01. The sequence continues at coordinate 8,320 of JAHEJE010000079.1, read as the reverse complement.
CAAGATCAAGCCGCACATCCACAAGGTCTATCGCTTTGAGGAAACCGCCGAAGCCCTAACGGCAATCGCCCAACGCCAGGTCAAGGGCAAGGTGATCATCGTTCCCTAGGGTCAAGACCCCTGGCCGCGCAGATCCTGCCAGGCCTCGCGCTTGCGGTAGATCGTCGAGGCGCTGACGCCGAGGACCTTTGCCGCCTTGGGGATACTGCCCTTGCAGCTCTCGATGGTTCGTTCGATGGCTTGCCGTTCAATCTGCCACAGCTCAAGCCCGCCTGCCGGCTCCGGCGCGGATGCACCCGCCGCCTGGCGCAAGGCTTCGACTTCGATGTCCGGTGCCGCGGCAACGACTGACCCTGCTAGCGGGTCTGACACCAGTCCGCTCAGCATGTTGTCTTCGACCACCTCGCCATCGTGGAGCACGACGGCCTGGCGGATGGCATTCTGCAGTTCGCGCACGTTGCCGGGCCAGCCATGCGACTTCAATCTGGCGGCCGCGGTGGCGGAGAACCGCTCGAAGGTTTTTCCTTCCTCGCGCGAAAACTGTTTGAGGAACCGGTTGGCAATTTCGACAATGTCGTCCCCGCGGTCGCGCAGGCGCGGCATGTGGACCGGCAGCACATGCAGGCGGAAATAGAGATCTTCGCGGAATGTCCCGGCCCGCACCTCATCGAGCGGCGAGCGATTGGTGGCGCACACGATGCGCACATCGACCTGCTCCATGGCGGTTGCACCGACGCGCTGGATCAGACCTGTTTGCAGGAACCGCAGCAGCTTGGTCTGCAATGCCAGATCGAGTTCGCAGATCTCGTCGAGAAACAACGTGCCGCCATCGGCCATGCTCGCTGCGCCGTCGCGATCCTGGATGGCGCCGGTGAACGAACCCTTCAGATGGCCGAAGATCTCCGATTCCATCAGATCCTTGGGAATGGCACCGCAGTTGATCGCCACAAACGGCGCGGCCGCCCGGCCGCTCAGACGGTGCACCGCCTCGGCGCATAATTCCTTGCCGGTGCCACTGTCGCCGGTAATGAACACCGAAGCCTTCGACCGCGCCACCGACCTGATTTTCTGGTACACCTGCTGCATCACCGGCGATGTGCCGATGAACCCGACGAACGCTGCCTCATCGTCCTCGCTCGGTCCAGCCGTCAACGCTTGTTTCAGGGCCGTGCGCTCCAGCGCATTGTTCAGCGTTGTGACCAGCCGGTCCTTGGTCACTGGCTTGATCAGATAGTCATAGGCCCCCTCGCGCACCGCCTGGACGGCCATGGCGATCGAGGCATTGGCGGTGATGATGACAACGCTGATGCCGGGGAACTGCGCCCGCACCTGGCGCAAAAGGTCGATCCCGGCGATGTCGGGCAAACCGAGATCGAGCAGCATCACGGAATAGCTGTTGGCGTCGAGCAAAGACCGCGCGGTCGCACCATCCGCTGCGGCATCGACGTGATAGCCGCTGGAGCCGAGCTGTTGGGCATAGAGCGCGGCAAGCGAAGCGGTATCCTCGACCAGGAGAAGGCGTTTTCGCGGTAATGTCGCTGAACTGCTCATCTGTCCTGACCCTGCCTTATGCAACCGCAGCTTTGCGCAGCAGCTTGGCCGTCTCGGTGGTACAGGCCGCCAGCTGCGCGCCGAGGTCGGAAATGGCCTCGCCGGCCTCTTCCAGGCGCCGGGCCAGATCTGCTGCTCGCGGCGCGGCGAAACTTGCGGCAATGCCACGGATCTTGTGCGCCGCCTTGCGCGCCTGATCCGCATCACCGCTGTCGAGCGCCGCTGTGAGGCGCTTGGCGATTTCATCGAGATCGACACTTGCAGTGGCCAGCAGGGTCGCGACCTCGCCCTTGGGCATCGGTTCGGTGAGGTCTGTCAGCTCGGCAAGGTCGATCAGTGCACACTCATGCGGTTGCACTCTGTCTTTCTGCGGGCAGAGCTCGGCACACGGTGCATCTCTGTGCAGCATGGCCTGTAGCACCCCGCGCAGTTGTTCGCGCCCGGCCGGTTTGGCCAGACTGAGATCGAACGAGTTGCGCCAGTTCGACGTTTTCTGGGTATCTGACACAAAAGCCGACAGTGCGACAATCGGCGTGCGGGCCGCCGCGCCGCCCAGCGAGCGGATTTCCCGCGCCGCCAGGAACCCGTCCATGACCGGCATTTCGATATCCATCAGCACCACGTCATAGTCGCTGGCCTGAATGTGACTGACCGCATCCTCGCCATGTTCGACCGCATCTACAGCACAGCCCATGCGGCGCAGCAGCGCCGCGGTCAGCACCCGTGCGGCCATCGAATCCTCGGCCAGCAAGACCCGAGGCGGCGTCCCGTCCGGACGGACCACAGTCGTGCCAGTGGATGTCTCCGGTGGCCGCGTGGCCAGACTGCCGACAGATGCACTCATAAAACCTGACTCACCAACCTGTTCCCACCAAGATGGCAGGAAGTTTACGCAGATTTCACGATAAGCCGGAGTGATGAAGAAGATGTTTATCAAAATGCAAAGCCACGTCGGGTTGCTTTGCAAATTGAAAAAATTGCCGCCGATTCAAGAGATGGTTAGCGAACGGTAAAGCTTTGCACACCCACACCAAACCCAGGGTTTGCGCGGCAAAAGACAGTCAGCGGCCCTTGGACGCCACCATGCGCGGCTCCGGCTCGAAACTGTCCACCTCGGCGATCTCCTCGGCCAGGTCCACCGTTTCCTCGGGCAATGCGCCGGCCTTGCGCTTGCGCACCGCTTCGGCAATCGTGCGGATATCCTGGGCATGGCTTTTCGAGGCTACTATGACCGCATCGCCGGTATTGACGACGATAACGTCATCGAGACCGACAACCGCGGTGACCGGCCCTTCCGAGCGCACATAGGCGCCGCGGACATCGTGCAGAATGACATCGCCGAGGGTGACGTTCTGGGCATCGTCGCGTTCGGAGATTTCCCACACGGCGGTCCATGACCCGACATCGCTCCATAACGGATCGACCGGCACCACGGCAGCGCGCGCGGTTCGCTCCATGACCGCATAGTCTATCGAGATGTTTTCCGCCTGCACGAACGCTTCGTGTGGCGGGCGAATGATATTGCCGTCGACCTCTGCTTCCACCAGGGCCTTCTGGCAGGCCGACACGATGCCCGGTATGAGCACCTGCATTTCCTGCAGCAGCGGCGCGACCGGGAACAGGAACATGCCGCTATTCCAGTGGTAGCCGCCTTCTTCAAGCATCCGCACCGCATCGTGGCGCGGCGGCTTTTCGACAAACCGGGCGACCTGGAAGATTCCGTCGACATCCTCGGCCTTGTCGCCGGAGGATTCCAGCAGGTCGCCCTGCTTGATGTATCCGTAACTGGTTTCCGGCCCGTCCGGCGTGATGCCGAAGGTCACGAATGCCCCCAGCGCCGCCGCCGCGCGAGCCTGGTCGATCGCCGAGATCAACCGGCCCGGATCGCGGATGAAGTGGTCCGAAGGCATGATCAGCAGGTGCTCGCCGAGCTTGCAGGCCACCGCCAAGAGCGCCGTGATCGCCACCGCCGGCGCCGTGTTACGGCCTTCCGGCTCGAGGATGACCGCAGCCGGCTCGATGTCGCATTCGGCCAGTTCCGACATCAGCATGTCTTCATGGTGGGCATTGCCGATGATAATCGGGGCGGTGAAACGGTTCGGGTCGGCGACCCGCAGCAAGGTCTGCTGAAACATGCTGCGCCGCCCGGCAATCGCCTGGAACTGCTTGGGTTTTTCATCGCTGGACAGCGGCCACAAGCGCGTGCCCGACCCACCTGCCAGAACGACAGGCGTGATTATTCCCTTGGCAAAAGATTGATCCATCGTCTCACTGTTCTCTGAATTTCAACCGGCAGTTTGCCAGCTTTACGACCCCGTGCCTACCATACTAGGGCAAATTTGTTGACAGCCGGTAACTGCAAAGCCCACAGATCTGTAACGGCTCACTTGGTGCCGAACATCCGGTCGCCGGCATCGCCCAATCCCGGAACGATGTATCCATGTTCATCCAGCCGCTCATCGATGGCCGCGGTAAAGACTTTCACGTCCGGATGGGCTTGCGCCAGCGCCTCGATCCCTTCAGGTGACGCCAGCAGGCACATGAAGCTGATGTCTTTCGCACCGGCCTGTTTCAGCCGATTCAAAGCCGCCGAAACAGAATTTCCGGTTGCCAGCATCGGATCGACGGCGATGATCCGCCGTTCATCGACGCCTTCCGGCAGCTTCAGGTAATATTCCACGGCCGCCAGCGTTTGCGGATCGCGATACAGGCCGATATGGCCGACCCTGGCCGACGGCACAAGGTCGAGCATGCCGTCAAGCAGACCGTTGCCGGCGCGCAGGATCGAGACCAGGCACAGTTTCTTGCCCTTCAGGATCGGCGCTTCCATTTCGGTCAGCGGCGTCTCTATGGTCTGCGTCGTCATCGGCAGACCGCGCAGCACCTCATAGGCCAGCAGCAGGCTGATCTCGCGCAACAGCTGCCGGAACACCGCTGACGGGCAGTGTTTGTCCCGCATCAGGGTAAGCTTGTGCAGCACAAGCGGATGACCGACAACCGTGACGTTTCCCGACATAGTCTCTACCTCCTTCAAAATACCGATCCGTCCGAAATGATGTTGAGCGGCGGCGGTCCGCCTTCGCGCAATTCCGCTGCGACCTGGCGCCCCGCAGCCCAAGTGCCGCCTTCGAGAACCGAGGCCAACGGCAAATCGTTGGGCGTTTTGGCGAAGACCGCGCGCACCTGTGGTGCCAGTTCATCGAGAAGGGCGACAGTGAGGGCGCGCCACTCAACAATGACCTCGCTGTCCGGGGGATGGCTCAACCCGATGATGCCTTCATGCTTGGGCACCAGCACACCGGTATCGATCAGCAACCCGCCGTTGCGGTATTCGGCAAGTCCGGTCAGTTCATCGAGGCCGGTGACCTTCAGGCCGAGTTCGCACAGCGGTTCGACCATCGAATAACTCAGCCACTGCGACAACTTGTGAAACGGCACATAGCCGTCAGCCGCATTGCCGCAATGCGCGGCCGGATGCCGCCAGCAATCGCCCAGATTGCGCCCGGCCAGTGAAAGCCGCCCGGGCCATATCTGGCCGAGCGCGGCGAGCAGTATGCCCAGGATCCGGTCGGCTGCGATGGTGCCGTCGCGGGCAATCGAGACAAAATGGTCGGCGAGATTGCCTAGCCGGCCGTCGGGCCCGAAATACTGCGGCTGCGCCACAACGGCCTCGCCCAACCGGTTGAGCAATCCAAGCCGGCCGTCCAAGCCATCGAGCGGATTGCTGTCGCTCACTTGAAAAATCTCAGCAAGCTGTTCGATCGAAAAACCGTGCAACACACGACCGTCACAGCCCGGCACCGCTGCATCCGGGGCGCAAAAACGCCTGCCGCAGAACGCTTCCAGGCTGGCGATCGCCAGGCCTTCGGAGCGGGAGAACACGCGGCCGGTTTGGCTGTCGGCAAACTGCCAGGTCTCGCCGGCACCGGCATCGAGCAGAACACTGACGATTGCAAGACTGATACGCATTCGGGCCAGTTCGAGCGGATCGGCATCAACGCCTTGGGCAAAGGCCGCCCAGCGATCGACGCCATCGACGACGAAATGGCGCCAGCGGGCGTGATAGGGAACATCGAGATCGGGGTAGTTTTGCTCCAAGACGGCTGCCACATAACCCGCGGCGACAGGCAGCCGTTCGGCATCCACGGCAAAATGCCGGAGCCGGCCGGCATGCGCCGCGGCAAGAATCGTGGCGGATTGCGCCCGCACCGCCTGAGCGCTCAGCAACCAGTCGGCGGCGCGCTGCTCCTCAGTCCTCATATTGATCAAGGCCACGCCCCTGTGCCGACGTGAGATCTTCAGGCTGAGCAACCGTTTCGTCGGTGAAATAGCCGGCTGCCTTCTTGGCGTCCATCTCGACCTTGGCGTCCGCCGGGATCAGCGCATCGGGTATCGGCACCCGCTCGCCGATGCTGATGCCTTGCGCGACCATGGCATCGTATTTCATGTCGCTCATCGAAAACCAGCGATCGATCTTCTTGATGCCGAGCCAGTGGAAGACATCCGGCATCATGTCCTGAAACCGCATGTCCTGGACACCGGCAACGCATTCAGTGCGCTCGAAATAGGCCTCTGCCGTATCGCCTTGCGGATTACGCTTGCGGGCGTTGTAGACCAGGAACTTGGTCACCTCGCCCAGCGCCCGGCCTTCCTTGCGGTTGTAGACGATCAACCCCGCGCCGCCGCGCTGCGCAGTCTTGATACACTCCTCGATGCCATGCACCAGATAGGGCCGGCAGGTGCAGATGTCGGAGCCGAACACATCGGAACCGTTGCACTCATCGTGAACCCGGCACGCCACCTCGCCCGACCCGTCCCACAAGGCTTCAATGCGGCCGAAGATATACAGCGTGATCCCGCCGATCGGCGGCAGAAACACCTTGAGGTCCGAGCGCGTCACCAGCTCGGGAAACATCGCCCCGGTATATTCGAACAGCGCCCGGCGCAGTGCGCCCTCGGCAATGCCGAGCCGCGCGGCAATACCGGGCAGATACCAGACCGGCTCGATTGCCGCCTTGGTGACGTTCGCCTCGGCACTGTCCAGCAGCACCTGACCGTCCGGCACCACACGCCCAGCGGCAATCGCCTCCCTCATTTCCGGCAGCGATATCCGGGCTCTCGTGACGGCTATTGTCGGGCGGATGTCGAGACCATCTTCGAGTTGCGACTGGAACACCTCCGCCACCAGATGGCCGTACGGATCGAGCGAGACGATCTTGCCCGGGTCCGACCACTGTTCGAACGGACCGATCCCGACGGTTGGCGCGGTGTTGGTGAGGTCGGGCTTGTGGATCGGATCAAGCTTGCCCGCGGCGATTGCCAGCGCCCGGTACAGGCCGTAGGCGCCGGAATGCACGCCGACCACATTGCGCTGGTGCGGGTTGTTCAGACTGCCGATGACCGGGCCACGTTCGGCGGCGCTTGCCGCACCCCAGCAGATCTCCGGTGGCTTGACCGCGCCCTGCGGTGGATGCGACGTCAGAACGATATGCGTGCTTTCACCCATCGCGGTCTCCTGTAAACGGGGTGAACAAGCAGTCAACTCTGCGCCAAAGCAGTCGATCCGTCCAGACAATTGTCGGGTGCGGCCCCACGCCTGCGGCCTGCGGCACGCTACTCGATCAGGGCATCGACGCGCGCCACATCGGCCCAGTAGCGCCAGTTGCGCGGTTCCGGCTGGTTGTCGAATGTGATCGTGTCGCTGATCGGCCGGCTGCCGCCGGGGTCGATGCGAAGATCATAAAACCCGACATTGCGATCGCCGATTAGCGCACAACGGCGCTCGAGCTGATCGACCACGACCTCGTCTGCCGGGGTCTGGAAGAACGATGGACAAGAGAACAGCCGCACGCGGATGTAAAGATCGCGCACCGCGAACTCGTCCGACAGATTCTTGATCTCGGCGTTGAACGTCCAGGAAAACAAATCGAGCCGCTCGTGCGCCTTGCCGTCGCTGCCCCAGGTGGTGCTTTTGCCCGGTTCCAGTCGCGCCGAACCCATGGCGATCTTGTCCGCTGTCAGAGCTGTGCGCGCACGTTCGATCTTCGCCCGCAGCTGCGCCGTATCCGAGACATCGGCACCGCGAACCTGTTTGCTGCCTTCACGTCGCTCAGGGGCGTCAAGAACCAGGAAGAAGTACAACGTGACAAGCGCAACGAACCCGATCAGCCCGAGCGCGGCCAGTCGCGTACGCCGCGACTCGACGAACAGCCACACCAGCATCACGGCAATGACAAACAGAAACGCCCAGCCCATGTCTCACCACTGTTTCACCGCCCGGCCACATTCGCGTAAGCCCATGACGGCCAGGTTCATCTTCGAGTTACGCATCTATATAGGGTCTGGACCTATTGTTTAACACCATTCTGCGCAGCGGATTTATCCGCCGAACCGGCAACCGGGCACAGCAAACCCGGTTGGTTTTCTACCCTGCCCAACGCACGCGGCGGGCCCATCCGCCGGCCCGCCTCAGTCCTCGGCGATATCCTCGTTCCACAGCGCCGGCTTTTCTTCGATGAACCGCCGCATCAGGGCAATGCAATCCGGATCGTCGGCGACGATCACCTCGACGCCCCTTGAGCGCAGCAGGTCCTCGTTGCCGCCGAAGTTGGTGTTCTCGCCGACCACCACCCGCGGGATGCCGAACTGGATGATCGTCCCGGTGCACATCATGCACGGAGACAGCGAGGTATAGAGCGTCATGCTGCGGTAAGTCTTCTGTCGCCCGGCCTTGCGCAACGCATCCATCTCGCCATGGGCAATCGGATCG
>JAHEJE010000364.1 GCA_024639035.1 Alphaproteobacteria bacterium | reverse complement strand
CATCGCCGCCGTTGCGGGGCGTGCGGATCATCAGCGGGTGCTGGCCGCCGGTGATGTATTTGACGCCATAGGCGTAGGGGCCATCGGTCATCGGCACCGAAGAATCGTCTTCCTTGATGCGGGCCTTCATCTCCGCGAACAGCTTTTCCTGCAGCCCCTCGGTGTCAGCCATCATGGCGCTGGTATAGGTGTTTTCCGCCTCCAGGTAGGCGCGGATATCGCCCGGCAGGGTTTCGGGCTCCTGCATCACCTGCTGCCAGTTCTCCGCCCGCAACCAGGCGTAGTCGTCGCTGCGGGTGTGGCCGTGGTGGGTATCGCTGACGGGTTTCTTTTCGGCGACGGGGGGCGTGGGCTGCGTCATGAACTGGTGGTCCTCAATAGGGCAAACCGACATAGTTTTCGGCCAGCGATGTCCGGCTGGCGCGCGAACTCTTTAGATAGTCGAATTCGGCCTGTTTTAAACGGGCAACGAAACCGTCATCGGCATCAAAGGTGTGTAACAGGCGGGTCATCCACCAGGAGAACCGTTCGGCCTTCCACACCCGCTTCAAGGCGGTTTCACTGTAGCGGTCGAGCAGGCCCGCATCGCCGTCGTTGTAATGGGCAATGAAGGCATTCGACAAGTAGTGGATGTCGGAGGCGGCAAGGTTCAGCCCCTTGGCGCCGGTCGGCGGCACGATGTGGGCGGCATCACCGGCGAGAAACAGGCGGCCGAAGGTCATCGGCTCGGCGACGAATGAGCGCAGCGGTGCGATGCTCTTTTCGATCGCCGGTCCGGTCTGTAACGCTTGCGCCGCCGGCGCCGGCAGGCGGTGGCGCAACTCGTCCCAGAACCGGTCGTCGGACCAGTCCTCAACGCGCTCATCGAGGCCGCATTGCACGTAGTAACGGCTGCGGCTTTGCGAGCGCATGGAGCACAGGGCAAAGCCGCGCTCGTGGGCACAGTAGATCAGCTCGTCGCTCACCGGCGGGCGTTCGGTGAGCAGCCCGAGCCAGCCGAACGGGTAGACCCGCTCAAAAGTGTTGATTGCGCCTTTGGGCACGCTGGCGCGGCAGATGCCGTGGTAGCCGTCACAGCCGGCAATGTAGTCGCAATCGATGCGCTGCTCGGCGCCGTCCTTGCGGTAGGTGACATACGGGCGTTCGCCATCGAATCCGTGCGGCTGAACGTCATCGGCCTCATAGATCAGCGTGCCGCCGAGTGCCTCGCGGGCCTGCATCAGGTCGCGGGTCACCTCTGTCTGGCCGTAGACGGTGACGGAGCTGCCGCCGGTCAGGTCCTTGAGATCGATATGCAGGCGTTCGCCGAGGAAGGCGATGTCAAAGCCGTCATGGATCAGCGCTTCATCGTCAAGCCGGCTGGCACATTGCGCCCGGCGTAAAAGATCGACCGTGCCGTGCTCCAGCACGCCGGCGCGAATGCGGCCGAGGACGTAGGCTGCGCTGCGCCGTTCCACGACCACCGTGTCGATGCCGGCCAGGTGCAACAGTTGCGAAAGCAGCAGACCCGACGGCCCTGCCCCGATGATCGCCACCTGCACCCGCATGTCAGTTGCCGGCCGACTTGGCGACGGTGTTCTTCAGAATGCCGATGCCTTCCACCTGCACCTCGACCACATCGCCGGGCTTCAGCGGACCGGTCTTACCCGGCGTGCCGGTGTAAATCGCATCACCCGGCTCCAGCGTCATGTAGCGTGACAGCTCGGCAATGATCTTCGCACACGAGCGGATCATCTTCGACGTCGAGGTCTTCTGCACCACCTTGCCGTTGACCCGTGTCTCCAATTTCAGCTTGTCGTAATACAGGCCGGGCACGATCCACGGCCCCATCGGGCTCAGCGTGTCGGCACCCTTGGCCTTGAGAACGGCGAACGGAGATGTGCCGTAGCCACGCTCGGTGACGTCGTTGCCGATGGTGACGCCGTAGACATGTGACAGGGCGTCCTTCTCGCTGACATTGCGGGTTCGCAGCCCCATGACGATCACCAACTCGCCTTCGTAGTGCAGATCGCTTGAACCCGGCGGTGGCACGATCTCGGCATCGGGACCGACAACAGCGCTCGGCAGCTTGGCGAAGAACGCAAGGTCCTTGGTCTTCTTGCCGCTGTGGCTCTTGTAGTTGAAGGCGATACCGATGACCTTGGTCGGCTCGACCGGCGCCAGCAGCTTGACGTCTTCCAGCGGGATCACCCGGCCGGTGGTGACGGTTTCGGCATCGAAGAAACTGCCCGACAGCTCGTGGATGCCACCGACGGCGAGGAAGCCGTAACGCGCCTTGCCCTCATACTCAAAGCGGCCGAACTGCAGCGGCGTGTCGTCGCCGGCAACCGTCTGCGCATGGCCGGGTGCCCACAGGGCCAGGCACATCAGCCCGGCGATCAATAATCGAAAAGCCCTCATGCAGCCTGCCTCCGCAACACGTTGCCCGGTCGCGCACCAGTCGACCTGCCGTCCTGCCACACGGGCGCGCCATTCACCCACACCGTGTGGATACCGGCTGACGGTGTCGTCGGATTCTCGAACGTTGCCGTATCCTTGATAGCGCCGGCGTCGAACAGCACCAGATCGGCATGCGCACCTTCGGCTATAACGCCACGGCCCTTCAAGCCAAAGCGCTCAGCCGGCAGGCTGGTCATGCGGCGGATGGCTTCGGCCATGGAAAACAGCCCGGTGTCGCGGGCGTAGTGACCGACGACACGCGGAAACGTGCCCCACAGGCGCGGGTGCGGGT
>JAHEJE010000363.1 GCA_024639035.1 Alphaproteobacteria bacterium | reverse complement strand
ACCTGTCTCGTTTTTTGCACGGCAAGGTGCACATTGACGGATCGTTCAAGGTATCGCTGGGCGGTGTGGTGTTGAACTTCAATGGCGAGGCCACCGGAAGCCGCTGCGATGGTGCGCTGGTGCTGGATGAAAGTTTTGAGTACGACAACGGCCGCAGCGAACTGCGAACCTGGCGATTGCAGTTCCGGCCTGACGGATCGTTTACCAGCACATGTGCAGACGTCGTCGGCAGCGGTGCCGGCCGCCATGAAGCAAATGGTGCTTCACACTCCTACATCTTTCGCCTGCCGGTGACCCGCAACGGGCTTGCAGTGCGAATCAGGGAAGCCTACGAACCGCTTGATGATGCACGGGTTCGGTGCACCGCCAAGGTGAGCAAATGGGGTATACCGTTTGCCACGATGATCATGCTGTTCGAACGCCGTTGAGGCGATCCTCAGATCAGATCGCCATCGGCCGCATCGCCAGCCGCACCACCGGCCCGATCACCGGCAACCTGCCGGTGATATGTTCATTGGCATCCCAGTAGTCGATATGCCGGATCACCAGGCCGTTGCCGTCGAACTGCACCTCGCTCAACCCAGGAATATCGAGCTCGCCGATCAATCGGGCACTTCCGGTGAACCGCCATTTGATCACCAGCGATCGTCCGGTGTGCCAATGGTCGGATACGGTGAATTGCAACCCCTTGACCTGTTTCAGCATGTGCTTCAGCACCCGGCGAAAATCATCCCGGGTGAAGGTATGGTTGAACGGATCCTTGAATTCGATGCCGGCGGCGCACAAGGACAGAAAGGCATCCATCGTAGGCGCGCTGAAGGCTTCGAGCGCCTCGATGTAGGCAGATGCAGGGGCGGCGATTTCCTTGGTGTCTGTCATGTGCGTGCCACGAATGTCCTCATGAGCCAAAGGTAAAGGCTGATCGGCAGGATGCGCGCAAACTTGAGAAGCGCGACCAGTTGCCAGGGGAAAGCGATCTCAAAGCGCTCACCGGCCAGACCTTTGAGGATTTGCGACACCGCTGCCGAAGGTTCCATCAGGAACGGCATCGGAAAATCGTTCTTGTCGGTCATCGGAGTGCGCACAAAGCCCGGATTGATAACCTGCAGTTTCACGCCCCGGCGGTTGAGGTCGGGTTGCAGGCTTTCGCACAGGTTGTTCAAAGCAGCCTTTGTCGGTCCGTAGTAGGCCGACCTCGGCAAGCCCCGGTATCCGGCCACCGAGGCGACCACCGCGACATGTCCCGATCCGCGACCGGCCATTGTCGCGACCAGCGGCGTCAGACAGTTGGTGACGCCCATGTAGTTCACGTCCATTGACTGCTTGAACAGGTCCAGCCTGAGGTCGTTGCCGTCGGACAGCTCCCAGAAACCGGCATTGAGCACCGCAAGGTCGATTGGCCCGCGTTCGGTTTCGATGGCAGCAACCGTTTGCCCAACCGCATCTTCATGGGTCACATCGAGCGGGTAGCCTCGAATGTGCTCATGTTCTGTCGCCAGAGCCTCCAGCGTGTCGGCGGATCGGGCGGATACCGATACTTTCACACCGGCCTTGTGCAGCGCGACGGCCAATTCGCGGCCGATGCCGGAACTGCCACCTGTGATCCAGACGTGTTTCCATGGGTAGGACTGCATCTATGCGATCAGATCCCGACCATCGGCTGAAACAGCCGCGGCAGAAGACCCTTGAAGCGGGCCGGCCGCTCGACTGCCACGAGGCAAATGCAGTCGGCGCTGTCTTCAACGATGGGCTGGTGTTCGACATCGGGGTCGAGGTCGGCAACATCCCAACGCGCAAAGCGGCCACATTGGTCGTTGTAGGCACCTGACAGGATCAGAGTGACCTCATGGCCGGTATGACCATGTTCGGGAACAGCACTGCCGGCAGCGATCTTCATCAAGAACAGCTTGCTCGCGGCCTTCTCGCCCAGATCGATCTGGCAGGTTGAAATGCCACGACCCGCCTTCTTCCACCTGATATCTGAAAACGGTACATCGAGCAGACGCCGGACTGCCGCCGGAATCACATCGCCATCCGCACCAGCCGATGCCTGCACGGACGTCTTCGAAGCCTTGAGTTTGCGGTCATCTGCCTCAAGTCGTTCGAGCAGATTGTTTGCCGCACCTTGCGACAGGGCGACCGGTTCGACACTGTCGAGGATCGCACCCCCCAGCCTCTGTGCCCTGGCAACCTTGTCGCGGCAACAGGCGCAGTGATCAATATGACCGGATGCCACGATGGCAAACGCGGCAGGAAGCGAGCCCGCGGCAAAGCTCACAATCGTCGATTCATCGAGGTGATGCATGATGGTCATCTCAAGTCCTCCAATGTACCGCTCAGCTTGCTGTAGGCCAGGCGCATGCGTGATTTCACCGTCCCGAGGGGAAGATCGAGTTTGTCGGCGATCTCCATGTGGGTAAGATCGTCACGAAACGACAACTCGATCACCTCACGTTGTCCGGCCGGAAGTTCTCCAACAGCAACAGAGATAATTTCGGCCTCTTGCATTTCTGATACGCTGTGCTCGCTCGTTGGTTCATCGCTTTCGAATTCATAGTCATTGATTTCTTCAAACTTCACCCCACGCATCCGCCGGAACGTGTCAATCCGCAGATTACGAGCAATCGTAAAGACCCAAGTGGAGACCGAACCCTTGCCTGGCGCATACAGAGATGCCTTGCGCCAGACCTGGATCATGGTGTCCTGCGCCAAATCTTCGGCCAAATCTGGTGT
>JAHEJE010000362.1 GCA_024639035.1 Alphaproteobacteria bacterium | reverse complement strand
CACAGTCAGGTCGCGCGGTTTGGCACGCATGAGTTCCGGGTCGACGATGGCCGTTTCGGGATACAGTCCGGTGCGGGCCAGGGAATACTTGCTGCCAGTCGAACGGTCCCAGACGGTTGCCCAGCATGTCACTTCCGACCCGGTGCCCGAGGTGGTCGGGATGGCGACGATCGGGGTCGATTTCAGTGCTTGCGCATTTTCACCGGTCTCCAGGAAACGTTTGACGTTGCCGAAATCGCCGTTCGCCGCGGCGAACACCTTGGTCGAGTCGATTACCGAACCGCCACCCAGGGCAATCCAAACCTCCACCGGCGGGCTGTCGGCAATGAGTGCGACCTGGGGTCCAAGCTCCTCGTAATCCGGATTGGCCAGCACGTCGGTGATGGTCACGCTCGGTGTTCCGGCCAAGCGCTGAAGACGGTCCAGCAATTCCCCGAAATATGGCTCTGGATAGGTGACGACGCCGTACCGGCGGCCAGCGATGCAGCGCGCAACCTGCTCAAAGCAGCCCGCGCCGAACAGCACTTCTACCGGATTGCGATAGCTCCACACCACAGCATCTCCCCAACTTGGTTGTGCTTATGCTACGGGCTTCTGATATATTGAACCAATATATATTTTGTATGACAATCCGAGACGTTTTCTATGAATAAAACCCAGATACGCTCGTTTCATGCAGCCGCCGAACTCGGCGGTTTCACCGCTGCCGCCAAGGCGCTGTCGATCAGCCAGCCGACGGTCACCACCCAGGTCAGATCGCTTGAAGCCGAGTATGGGGTCGAGCTGTTCATCCGGTGCGGCCGGCGTGTCCGACTCACTTCCGTTGGCCGCGAGCTATACGAGATCACCAAGCGCATCGTGATGCACGAGACCGAAGCCAGACAGTTCCTGCAGGCTCATGCCGGCACATTGGCCGGTCACCTGCGCCTTGCAGCGGTCGGGCCGTTCCATGCCACCGATGTTTTGGTAGCGCTGAAAACCCAGTACCCGGATATCCAGGTTTCAGTGCTGCTGGGCAATTCGCAGCTGACCCTGCAGAGGCTTCTGGAGTTCGATGCCGACGTGGCGATGATCGCGCATTTCGAGGACGATCCGAGGGTCGAAATGGTCCCGTTCAGCCGGCACCGGGTGGTCGTGTTCGTCCACGAGGGTCATCGCTGGTTCGGGCGGAAATCGGTGACGCTGTCACAACTGGGCGATGAGGATTTCATCCTGCGCGAGAAGGGCTCGACCACCCGGCTGGCCTTTGAACAGGCGCTTGAGCGGGCCGGCGTGACCATCAACAGCGTGGTCGAAATCGGCAGCCGCGAGGCGGTGTGGAAAGCCGTCGAGCAGGGCCTTGGCATCGGCGTGGTGGCGGACTTCGAGTTCGTCCCGCATCCGCGGTTGCGCACGGTCGAGATATCGGACGTCGAGATCACCACCAACTATCGGATCGCCTATCTGAAGGAGCGCCGTGACTCGCGGTTGATCCAAACGCTAGTCGGCATCGCCCGCAGCATCGGCAACGCCGAGGCCGTCAGCCATACGGTCCCTTCAGCCCCAGCTGGTCCATCAAACTCGCGTAGCGGTTCGACGCCCTCACAAGGTCGGCGCCGTAACGGGTGATGAGGTCATTGCGGCGGTCGGGGTCGGTGGTTGCATTGATCGCGGCCCAAAGGGCAGCCATTTCTTCGGCCAGGCCGCGCAGTTCGCCGCAGCAATCGGCATCGCACGACGCATCGTTGAGGCCGCCGATGGTCACCTTGCCGACGCCGTCGACCGTCTTGGCCCCGGCGTTGGTGTAACCTTCAGGCAGGTCGCCCTTCAGGTTCATGATCGATTTGTGCTGGATGGCATCGAACAGCTGGTCGATGGCCTGACGGGCACCTTCGACACGCGACAGATGCTCGGTGTCGGCAGCTGCATGCGGCAGCAGTTCCAGCTTGCCGGGGTGCTTTTCGATCAGCGGCAGGTAGGGCACCATCGGGCCGGACAGTTCGCCGGTCTCGGCGTTCTTGAACAGATCGGCGTCGATGGCGGCATAGCGCACCTTGCCGGAGGCGAGGGCGGCATCGAGGGCGTCGGCGTCGATCACCTCGCCGCGGTCGTAGTTGATGATGATGGCACCGTCATTCATCCGGTTGATGATTGCGGCGTCGATAATGCCGGCGTTGGCGAATTTGCCGTCGACCAGCGCGCCAAGGCCGGTGTGCGGCGACAGGAAGTCGGCGCCGTCGGCAGCTGCTTCCATGGTGTCGGCGTACTCAAAGCCCTCCGATTCGATCCACTCCTTGTGGCGCGGGCGGGCATGGACGGCAACGCGGATGCCGAAGCTCTGGGCGATACGGGCAACCTCGCGGCCGATGTTGCCGAAGCCGATGACGGCCAGGCGCTTGCCTTCCAGCTTCTCGGTCGGGAAGTCCTTTAATTGCTTGCCGGTGTCGAAGTCGCCGGCGCAAACCATGTCGTGCATCGTGCCGACGGGCAGGTCGGGGACGACTTTCAACAGTGCCTTGATGGCCATATGGGCGGTGGCGCGCGAGTTGAAGCTCGGGGTGTTCATCAGCGGGGCCGATCCACCTGCGCCATCGCCGCCGCCCCAGCAGGCGCAAGCCATGTTGCCGGTGCCGGCGCCGATGCGCACGCCGCCTTCGGCGAACTGGGATTCCGGGGGCAGAAACGTCGCCGCGGCGATCACGCCGTCGTACTGGCCCTGGTCGGTGATCGGCAAAAGCTCATCGCGGGTCGACAGG
>JAHEJE010000361.1 GCA_024639035.1 Alphaproteobacteria bacterium | reverse complement strand
GGCCTACCAGACGCTGGAGGCCGTCGCCACCGGCGTTCACCTGGCCCGCGACCTGGTCAACGAACCGCCGAACATTCTGCACCCGCTGGAGTTCGCCAAGCGCGCCAAGGCGCTGGGCAGGTTCGGCCTGCAGGTGCAGGTGCTCGACGACAAGCAGATGACCCGGCTCGGCATGGGATCGCTGCTCGGCGTCGCGCTCGGATCGGACCATCCGGCCCGCATGGTCGTCATGCGCTGGAACGGCGCCGGGCGCACCGCCAAGCCGGTCGCCTTCGTCGGCAAGGGCGTGACCTTCGATACCGGCGGCATTTCGATCAAGCCGGCCGCCGGCATGGAGGGCATGAAGGGCGACATGGGCGGTGCCGCCTGCGTGACCGGCCTGATGGCGGCCCTTGCCGGGCGCAAGGCCAAGGTCAACGCCATCGGCGTGATCGGCCTGGTGGAGAACATGCCCGACGGCCGGGCCCAGCGACCGGGCGATGTGGTCACATCGATGTCGGGCCAGACCATTGCCGTACACAACACCGACGCCGAGGGCCGCCTGGTGCTGGCCGATGCGCTCTGGTACACCCAGTCGAAATTCAAGCCGCAGATCATGGTCGACCTGGCGACCCTGACCGGCGCCATTCTGGTGGCGCTCGGCAAGGAATACGCCGGCCTGTTCTCCAACAACGAGGAATTGAGCGCCCGGCTGATTGCCGCCGGCACCGCGACCGGTGAGCGCGTCTGGCCGCTGCCGCTCGATCCGGCCTACGACAAGCTGCTCGACGATGACACCGCCGACATGAAGAACATCGGCGGCCGCTTCGCCGGTTCGATCACCGCCGCCCAGTTCCTGCAGCGCTTCGTCAACGACGTCCCCTGGGCCCATCTCGACGTCGCCGGCACCGCGATGGACGCCAAGAAGACCGCGATCAACCAGTCCTGGGGCTCCGGCTGGGGCGTCCGCCTGCTCGACCGGCTGGTGGCGGATCATTATGAGTAGGCGGGGTGAAGCAGTGAAGTCTTTCCCCCCCGCTTTCCCCACCCCTAACCCCTCCCCACAAGGGGGAGGGGGACAATGCTCTTACCCTCCCCCTTGTGGGGAGGGTGGGCAGCGCGTTAGCGCTGACCGGGTGGGGGCTGCCGCCCGATGACCGAAGTCCTGTTCTACCACCTCGAACGCCAGCCGCTGGAGCAGGTGTTGCCGCTGTTGCTGCAAAAGACCCTGGAGCGCGGCTGGAAGGCGGTGGTCGAGACCGGCAACGCCGAGCGCATCGAGGCGCTCAGCACCGGCATCTGGACCTGGCGCGACGAGGCCTTCGTACCGCACGGCTCGGCCAAGGACGGCAATGCGGAGAGGCAGCCGGTATGGCTGACCGACAGCGGCGAGACGCCGAACGGCGCCAATGTGCGGTTCTATGTCGACGGCGCCGGCATCGGCGACATCGCCGGCCTGGTGCGGGCGATCTACATGATCGACGGCCGCGACCCCGAAGCCGTGGACGCCGCGCGCGGGCAATGGAAGGCGATCAAGGCCGCCGGCCACGAGGCGACCTACTGGCAGCAGGAGATGGACGGGCGATGGCAGAAAAAGGCCTGAGCTTTGCCGAACGGCGCCAGCAGGCCCGCCAGCGCGCCGGCGAACTGCAGGCCCGCCACACCGCCGCGGGCAACGACCAGGGCTGGTTCGATGCGCTCTATGAAGCCGCCGGCGACGACCCGGCCCAGGTGCCGTGGGCCGATCTGGAACCGCATCCGGGCCTCGCCGAGTGGATCGGCAGGTCGGGCACCCTGCACGAGGGCCGGGCCATCGATGTCGGCTGCGGCCTGGGCGACAACGCCGAGGCCTTGGCCGAAGCCGGCTACGACGTCACCGCCTTCGATGTGTCGGCCCGCGCCGTGGACTGGGCCCGGCGCCGGTTTCCCCACAGCCGGGCGACCTACCGCACCGCCGACCTGTTCGACCTGCCGGGCGAGTGGCGCGGTCGTTTCGACCTGGTCCATGAATGCTATACGCTGCAGGCTTTGCAGGGTGATCTGCGTCAGCGGGCGTTCGATGCCGTGGCCTCGCTGGTGGCCGAAGGCGGCCATCTGCTGGTGATCTGCCGGTCGCGGCCCGAGGATGCCGAACCGCAAGGCCCGCCGTGGCCGCTGTCGCGGCGCGAACTGGCCCGGTTCACCGCCTGCGGCCTGCGCGAGGTCTCGGCCCAGGCCTTCGACGTCGTCGAGCCCGACCGCACCATTGCGCATTTGCGAGCCATGTTTGCCAAGGACAGCACCGATGACTGACAAACCCCGCTA
Source organism: Alphaproteobacteria bacterium (assembly GCA_024639035.1). GTDB lineage: Bacteria > Pseudomonadota > Alphaproteobacteria > Rhizobiales > Aestuariivirgaceae > JAHEJE01. The sequence goes on along the minus strand of JAHEJE010000361.1, from coordinate 458 downwards.
CCGCCTCCTGACCGGCCCCGACGACCACGCCTTCTGCGTGCGGGTCTCAGAGGCGCTGGACGAGGGCTATGAACTGTACGGCTCGCCCGCCATCACCCATGACGGCGACCGGGTGATTGTGGCGCAGGCGGTGGTGTTGAAGCGGGGGTAGAGGATGGGGGTTGACGCCAGCGAGCATCTCTCGCTCGGCATTGCCGACGGACGGCAGATTCAGCCCTGAAAGCTGACGTCGCGGCCACCGGCATAGATGGCCCGTTTCAGACATTAGGAAGTTCATTTCCATTCCTTCAATCCATGGCCCTGCCGAAAATTACATCTGGATTTGGTGCTTGCGTCGCGAGCTGTTTGCGGCTGTTCTAAGCGGGCAATCAAGTTATAATTTACGGTGGTCCGACGATGAAATGCACTGCTAACTCGACAGGATTCGCTTTGGCTTTGGTCTTATTGGTGACTCCTGC
>JAHEJE010000078.1 GCA_024639035.1 Alphaproteobacteria bacterium | reverse complement strand
TGCTGAACGGCACCAAGGCGTTCATCTCCGGCGGCGGCCGCAATGATTTCTACGTCGTGATGGTGCGTACCGGCGGCGACGGTGCCGGCGGGATTTCCACAATCGTGGTGCCGGCCGATGCGGCCGGTCTGTCGGTTGGCGCCCAGGAGCGCAAGCTCGGCTGGCACTCGCAGCCCACCGCCATGGTGATGTTCGACGATTGCCGGGTGCCGGCGGCCAATCTCGTCGGCGTGGAGGGCCAGGGCTTCAAGATCGCCATGGCCGGGTTGGACGGCGGCCGGCTGAACATTGCCGCGTGCTCGTTGGGGGCGGCGCAGGCCTGCCTCGACATGGCGCTGGATTACGTGCGTGAGCGCTCCCAGTTCGGCCGCAAGCTGGCCGAGTTCCAGGCCTTGCAGTTCCGGCTTGCCGACATGGCCACCGAACTGGAGGCAGCCCGCCTGCTGCTCTATCAGGCGGCCCAGAAGGTCGACCGCAAGACGCCCGACGCGACCCGGTTTGCCGCCATGGCCAAGCGTATGGCGACCGATGTCGGCTTCGATGTCGTCAACCAGGCGCTGCAACTGCACGGCGGCTACGGCTATCTGATGGACTTTCCCTTCGAGCGCTTCCTGCGCGATTTGAGGGTGCATCAGATCCTCGAAGGCACCAACGAGATCATGCGGCTGATCATCTCGCGCGACCTGTTGCGGAGCTGACCCGGTGACTGGCAGCGACATAGTGTTCGAGCGCCGCGGGGTGGCCGGGCTGGTGACGCTGAACCGGCCCAAGGCGCTGAACGCGCTGACCCTGGCGATGGTGCGTGAGCTGCATCCGCAGCTGCGCGCCTGGGCCGAGGACCCCGAGGTGCGCCATGTCGTCGTGACCGGGGCCGGCGACCGGGCGTTTTGCGCCGGCGGCGACATTCGCCAGCTCTATGACTGGGGCCGGGCCGCAGATCCGACGTTCCTCGATTTCTACCGCGAGGAGTATCTCCTCAACAGCTACATCAAGCGCTATCCCAAACCCTATGTCGCGGTGATGGATGGCATCACCATGGGCGGCGGCGTCGGGGTGTCGGTTCATGGCAGCCACCGCATCGCCACCGAACGGCTGACCTTCGCCATGCCGGAAACCGGCATCGGGCTGTTCCCCGATGTCGGCGGCAGCTATTTCCTGCCGCGCTGTCCGGGCCGTCTCGGCATGTTTTTCGGGCTCACCGGCCACCGGCTGAAAGCCGCCGATGCCTGCCATGCCGGTATTGCGACGCACTATGCAGAAAGTTCGCGGCTTGCCGAATTGGTCGATGCCCTGGCGCGCTGCGATGACCTGGAAACCTGTCTGCGCGACCATGCCGGCGACGCCGGTGCTGCGCCGCTTGAGGCCGACCGCGACCGCATCGACCGGCATTTCGCCGCGCCGGGCGTTGCCGCGATCATGCAAAGCCTGGCCGATGAGGGCGATGACTGGTGCCTGAAGACGCTGGACATATTGCGCGCCAAGTCGCCGACCAGCCTGGAGATCACCTGGCGCCAGCTGGCCCGGGGCGGCGAATTGTCGTTCGAGGACTGCATGCGCATGGAATACCGCATCGTCAACCGCATTTTCACCGGTCACGATTTCTACGAAGGCATCCGCGCCGTGGTGATCGAAAAGGACAACCGGCCGGCCTGGCATCCAGCCGCGCTCAAAAACGTCGATGCGGCCGAGATCGAGCGCTATTTCGCTATGGTTGACAACGAGTTGCCGCTTTAGGTCGAATTGGCAGGCAAATATTAACCAACCGAACAAGTCGTGCTTGGCGCTGAAGCCGCCGTTAACTCCGCCCGCATAGGATTTTGGCCAACGATATATGTGGGAATTCAGGGGTAGATCATGTCGACTCTAACGCGAGTGATAGTCTCGGTGCCGATTGCGGCGGCAAGCTGGATGCTGGCGATGAACGCGATGACCGCGGCGGCCAGCCAGGACATTGCGCCATCGAAGGCTCTGGAGCTTTTGTCGCGCAGCCGCACCGTCGATGCCAAGTGCAAGTACCTCAGCGTGCCCGAGCACGTCGAGCTTGGCGACTACGTGGCCAAGGCCGAGGTCTCGACCGCCGGTCGCGAAGGGGTTTCGCGCGCCAGGTCGGCCGTAAGCGCCGGCATGGCCCAGGGCAAGACCATGTCCTGCGACCGTGACAGCGAGATCGTCGTGCGCGCCACCATGGATGCCGCCCGCCGGGCCATGGCCGCTGTCCAGGCGCAACAGGCCGATCCCAAGCGCACCGCCAAGCGCACCAAGCCCAACGCCGAGACCAAGGATTTGCGCCGCAAGATCGCGGTACGCCGCAACGCCCCGCCGACCGGAGCGCTCAAGCGCTATGCCAGCGAGGCGGCGGCCTATTATGTCGAGCGTCGCTGCCGCCACTTGAGCCAGGGCCAGGTGATGGACTTCTGGCGCAAGATCGCCGCAAAGCACGCCGTCATGCTCGACCGCTTCGGCCCGGATGCCGTGCGCGCCGCCAAGAACCGGGCGATTTCACGCTCCAAGGCCAGCGGCCGCTGCAGCAGCAGAACTGTCAGGATGGTCAAATCCGGGTACAGCTCCATCGTGCGGTAGTTTCCTGCCGCACCGGCCATCTGTCCACACAACTTGTCATCACCCGACTTGATCGGGTGATCCAGTATCCGCCGCCGCTTCCGGTGAAGCACTGCACCTGTCGATGTCTACTGGATTGCCCGGTCGAGCCGGGCAATGACATCAGGGAGTGACGGCAAACCGTGTTTTCCATGGCCACTTATACGACCTTCGCAGCCTTGCGCAGTCTGACTGTGTGCTGCAACTGTAGTGAGCAAATGCAGGCACAGTGAGGAGGCGGTCATGGCGACTATCGGTTTTATCGGTTTGGGCAACATGGGCGGCCCGATGGCCATCAATCTGGTCAAGGCCGGCCACCAGGTGAAGGGCTACGATCTCGACCCCTCCGGCCTTGAGCGTCATGGCGCAGCCGGCGGCACGGGCGCCCAGAGCATCGCCGATGCAACCCGCGGTGCCGACGTGGTCATCACCATGCTGCCGGCCGGCCAGCACGTGCAACAGGTCTATACCGCAAGCGACGGCATCATCGCCGCAGCCGCTGCCGGCGCGTTGCTGATCGACTGCTCGACCATCGACGTGGCCACCGCCCGCGAAGTCGCCTCCGCTGCCGGTGGCGCCGGGCTCCACATGGTCGACGCGCCGGTCTCCGGCGGCACCGTCGGTGCCGAGGCGGCCACGCTGACCTTCATGGTCGGCGGCTCCGATGAGGCCTTTGCCGCTGCCCAACCGGTGCTCGCCCAGATGGGCAAGACCATCGTCCATGCCGGCGGCGCCGGCAACGGCCAGGCGGCAAAGATCTGCAACAACATGATCCTCGGAGTTTCGATGATCGGCGTCAGCGAGGCCTTCGTGCTCGCCGAAAAGCTCGGCCTCGATCATCAAAAGCTGTTCGATATCTCGTCGACCGCGTCGGGCCAGTGCTGGTCGCTGACCACCTATTGCCCGGTGCCCGGCCCGGTGCCGACATCGCCGGCCAACCGCGATTACGTGCCCGGCTTTTCCACCGCCATGATGATGAAGGACCTGCTGCTGGCCCAGGATGCCGCGACAAGCAACGGTGCCGCGACGCCGATGGGTGAACGCGCCGCCGAACTCTACCAGGCCTTCAACGACGCCGGCGGCAGCGGCAAGGACTTCTCCGGCATCGTCAACTACCTGCGCAGCAATATGGAAAAGCCTTAACTGGCGGATATTTACCGGCGTAAATACAATCGGAAAATTTAGTAACAAATTTACCTAGCCGTTTGAGACGATTTTAACGCGCATTGTTTATGTTGCCCGCCATAAGAGATGGCCAATGAAGCCGGTCTCAGCACAAAACAAGGGCAGGTGTTCCAATGCAAACCAACATGGCAGGTGCCGTGCAAGAGGTCGTTCCTTCCAACGACCGGCAGGCAATCAAACATCGTTATCTTGAAGCACTGACGCTGATCGAACGGCTGCATCGCCGTTTGCTCGACGTCATCAAGGACGAATTCGAACGTGACGGCGAAGCCGAGCTCAACTCGGTACAGGCTCTGTTGATCTTCAACATCGGCGACAACGAACTGACCGCCGGCGAGTTGCGGACCCGCGGCCACTATCAGGGCTCGAACGTATCCTACAACCTGAAGAAGCTGGTCGAGGCCGGTTACGTGAGCCACGAGCGCTCATCGACCGACCGCCGCTCGGTGCGGGTGAAGCTGACCGACAAAGGCAATGAAATCCGCGACAAGGTCGATTCGCTCTACAACCGCCAGCTTCAGTCGATCCACGAAGTCGTCGGTCTCGATGCCGATGAGTTCGACCGCCTGAACAAGGCCCTGGCCCGGCTGGAGCGCTTCTGGACCGACCAGATTCTCTATCGCCTGTAGCCGTCCCGGCGAGCGCAGACTACACCAACGCCGCGAAGCAGTTTGCTCCGCGGCGTTTCGTGTTGTGATCAAATTGCGGTGAGAATAGACCGGTCGACCCAAAAATCGCCTGAATTGTCTGGCACACACGCGCCATTCTCTGGTATATGCGTGCACGAATTGCGCTTTTCGCGCGGTAGGGGGTATGTGCTTGATATGGCGAAAAATACGATGACGAATCAATTGTTGAGCCGGCGATTTGTGCTGCGCAGCTTTGCCGTGATTCCCGCAGCACTGCTGGTGCCGGGGCTGGCCCAGGCGGAAAACGCCAGGGACGACTACAAGACCACGGTCAAGCGCAACTACAATGTACAGCAACGCGCCAACACCGCACCGACCCAATCCAAGGTCGTCGCCGATTTCTCGGAACGCCCGATGCTCGATGCCTCCAGCGAGCGCAACCTGCAGGATGCCATCGCCCGTTATCAGATCATCGTATCGCGCGGCGGCTGGCCCAAGTTGCCGCGGACCAAGACCCTGGCCAAGGGCGCCGAGGCGAGTGTGGTCGACATCCTGCGCCAGCGCCTGGCGGCGGAAGGCTATCTGTCCGGGTCGGCGACCCGCGGCGTGACGTTCGATTCGAATGTCCAGCAGGCGCTGAAGCAGTTCCAGCAGAACCATGGCCTGCGACCGGACGGCCGGCTTGGCGGCAACACGCAAAACGCCTTGAACGTGTCCGCTTATGCCCGGCTCGCGACCCTGAAGGCCAACCTGCCGCGCGTCCAGACCTACAGCCAGGACCTCGGCTACAGGTACGTGGTTGTGAATATTCCAGGCGCCCAGCTCGATGCGGTCGAAAACGGCCGCCTGCGCTCGCGCCACAATGTTGTCGTCGGCAAGATTGACCGACCGACGCCGGCCCTGATGAGCAAGGTATCCGAGCTCAATTTCAATCCGTACTGGAATGCGCCGGTCAGCATTGTCGAAAAGGACATCCTGCCCAAGGTCCGCAAGAGCCTGGCGGTTTTGCGCGAAATGGATATCCGCATTTACGATGGCTACAACGGACCGGAAGTGGATCCCTCCTCAGTGGATTGGAATTCGGTGACCGCCGACCGCTATCATTTCCGCCAGGAACCCGGCCAGGGCAATGCCATGGCCTCGGTGAAGATCAATTTCCCCAACAAGCATGCCGTCTACATGCACGACACGCCGACCAAGCAGCTGTTCTCCGAGGCGTCCCGGTATTTCTCGTCCGGTTGCGTGCGTATCGACAAGGTACACATCCTGACCGAATGGATCCTGCGCAACCAGCCGGGCTGGGACCGCGGCCAGATCGACGCCGTGGTCAACGCCGGCGAGCGGCTTGATGTCAAGGTCGACGAAGGTCCGCAAATCCGGTTCGCCTATCTGACCGGCTGGGCTTCCGACGACGGCCAGGTGCAATTCCGCGACGATATCTACCAACTCGACGGCACCGGCTTTGTCGTCGGCCAGCCGGGCGGGCTGCCCGAAGAAATCCAGGGCTGACAGCGGCCCGGGTGGGTACACTGCGGTGACCTTGCGTATGCGACTAATTTTGCCCAAAGCGTTGTTTTGGTTTTGTGTATGCTGCTAGATATGTGCTCCGACCGGACAATCCGGCGTGCAGCAAAAGGCGTGAGTGGGTAACATATGCCGGGCTACGACGAGGTTTTCGACAAGGCGATAGCGGATCTGCACGGCGAGGGCCGCTACCGCGAGTTCGCTCAGCTCAGGCGCGTCAAGGGCTGCTTTCCCAAGGCAACCTACTTCGGCGACGACCAGCCGCGCGAAGTCACCGTGTGGTGCTCCAACGATTACCTGGCCATGGGTCAGCACCCGGTCGTGCTGAACGCCATGCACGAAGCGCTCGATGTGACCGGCGCCGGGGCAGGGGGCACCCGCAACATTTCCGGCACCAGCTGGTATCACATCCAGTTGGAGCGCGAGCTGGCCGACCTGCATGGCAAGGGTGCGGCACTGCTGTTCAACTCCGGCTACATGGCCAATCAGGCGACCCTGTCGACCCTGGCCCGGCTGATGCCCGAATGCACCATCCTGTCCGATGAACTGAACCACGCCTCGATGATCGAGGGCATCCGGCACGGCCGCAGCAACAAGGCGGTGTGGCGCCACAACGACCTCGACGACCTTGAAACCAAACTGGCCACGCTGATCCACGACCAGCCGAAGGTGATCGCGCTCGAGTCGGTCTATTCGATGGACGGCGACATCGCGCCGCTGGCCGAGATTTGCGCCCTGGCGCGCAAGTACAACGCCATGACCTATCTCGATGAGGTGCACGCCGTCGGCATGTACGGCCCGCGCGGCGGCGGCATTGCCGAGCGCGAGGGGCTGCTCGATGAGATCGATATCATCGAGGGCACGCTGGCCAAGGCCTATGGCGTGATGGGCGGCTACATCGCGGCCTCGCCGCGCATCGTCGATGCCATCCGCAGCTATGCGCCGGGCTTCATCTTCACCACCTCTGTGGCCCCGGTTCTGGCCGCCGGCGCGCGCGCCGCGGTACGTCACCTCAAGACCTCGAACGAGGAACGCCGGCTGCAGCAGAAGCACGCCGGCCTGCTGCGCCAGAAGTTGATTGATCGCGGACTGCCGGTGATCGTGTCGCCGAGCCACATCGTGCCGGTCCACGTCGGCTGCCCGGTGCGCTGCAAGGCGCTGACCGATGAGCTGATGCGCGAGTTCTCGATCTACGTCCAGCCGATCAACTACCCCACCGTCCCGCGCGGCACCGAACGCATCCGCCTGACGCCTGGGCCTCTGCATGGGCCGGCCGAAATCGCCGTGCTGGTCGATGCCGTGGATGAGCTGTGGTCGCGGCTGGAGCTGCAGCGGGCGGCCTGATCGGTCGCGCGCGTAACGCCCTTTACGATATCATCGCCTTTTGTCGGGCCCTGCATAACTGCCGCCCAGCAGGCTGGACCGGCTGAGGCTGAGCAGTGCGTCTTCTTTCAGTTGCATCGGCGACTGGCGCCCTGCGGCGGCGGAGTCGCGCAACTCCTGTTCGAGGAAATCCAGATCCTGACCGCCCGCCCGCAGCGTGGCGATGACATCTTCGACCGGCCGATGCCGCGCGGCAACGAGCGCCCACAGGATGGCCGCCCGGGTGCCGGTCTTGCAATGGGCGAAGATCGGCTTTGGCAGTTCGGCCAGAGCCTGCTCGAAACGGTCGATGACATCCGGTTCGAATATGGCGTGGTTCTCGGTCGGGCTGTGGGCGTAGGACAGGCCGCACGCGCCTGCCTGTCGCTCAGCTTCCGGCGCATGCAGGTAGGTTCCGAGTTCGTCGTCGGGCCGGGCGTTCACAACCGATGCAAAGCCGGCTGCACGAATCGACTCGAAGTCTTCCGCCGTTACCTGCGGACCGATCGCGAACTCGGGCGTTAGGCTGACGATTTCGAGCACGCCGGTTCCATCTCCGATTCAACCTGTGCTGCCGCGAATTTGCACATCGCACTTATACCAGTGGCCCTTAAGTCTGACCCATCCCGCTCCCCCGGCCCAACCACCCGTAGATGGTACCCTTGGGGTGGTTGGGCCGGGGGAGCGGGATGGGTCAGACTTAAGGGCAAGGGCCATTAGTATTAGATGTTTCACATATCCGGCAACGGGCCTAAACTTGACCCCACAAAGCGCAGCGAACCTCTATCAGGAACCGAAAGCAAGAGAAATGGACAAAACCGACGCCAGGATCCTCGACGTTCTGCAAACCGATGCCACCCTTTCCGCCGCGGACGTTGCCGCACAGCTCGGCCTGGACGAGGCGGCGTGCGCCGAGCGGATTGCGCGCCTGGAGCAGGATGGCGTCATTTTGGACCGCGTGACCCTTCTCGACCCACGCAAGGTCGGCGCCAACGTGACCGTCTTCGTTGCCATCACCACGCTCGAACACAGTCAGGAATGGCTCGACAAGTTCGACAGCGCGGTGGCGGACATGCCCGAAGTCCTGGAATTCTACCGCATGAGCGGGCAGGTCGACTATCTGCTCCGTGTCGCCGTCGCCGACGTCGAAGGCTACGATGTGTTTTACAAGAAGCTGATTGCAGCGGCCAACTTCAAGGATGTCAGCTCGACTTTCGCCATGGAGCAGATAAAGTTCACCACCAGGCTGCCTTTGCAGGTGGAGGATTGACCCCAAGCCACCGGGCTCGCAACCGAGTTGCGGATTGCCGAGCGCGCGCCTGGTCTGCCGTTCGGTGCCTGCAGCCCTAAAAAAAACGCCGCATCTGCGCGACGACATGCCGCCGCGAACATGGCGTTTTGCATCCCTATAAGCTACGCTCCATCACTGATCTTCACCGGGAACGAATTTCAGCAGGGCGCCGCTTGTGCGCCGGACCACAACAGGAAGCGACATATGAACGATCATTCGGCCACCAGCGCCCGCAATCTCTATCCCGATTTCTTCACCGGCTCGCTGCGCGACAACGACCCGGACATCGCCGCATCGATTTCAGACGAACATGGCCGTCAACGCCATGAAATCGAGTTGATCGCCTCGGAAAACATCGTCTCGGCCGCGGTGATGGAGGCTCAAGGGTCGGTGATGACCAACAAGTATGCCGAAGGCTACCCGGGCCGGCGCTATTATGGCGGCTGCCAGTATGTCGATGTCGCCGAGCAACTTGCCATCGACCGCGCCAAGCAGCTGTTCAACTGCTCTTACGCCAACGTCCAACCGCACTCCGGCGCCCAGGCCAACCAGGCGGTGTTCTTTGCCCTGCTCAAGCCGGGCGACACCTTCATGGGGCTGAACCTGGCCGCCGGCGGCCACCTGACCCACGGCGCCCCGGTCAACCAGTCCGGCAAGTGGTTCAACGTCGTGCCCTATTCGGTCAACGAGGACGATCACCGCATCATCTACGAAGAGGTCGAACGCCTGGCGCTCGAGAACAAACCCAAGTTGATCCTGGCTGGCGGATCGGCCTATCCGCGCCACATCGACTTCGCCCGCTTCCGCCAGATCGCCGACAAGGTCGGCGCCTGGTTCATGGTCGACATGGCCCACTTTGCCGGCCTTGTCGCCGGTGGTGTCCACCCGAACCCGCTCGACCACGCCGATGTCGCCACCACCACCACCCACAAGACCCTGCGCGGCCCGCGCGGCGGCATGATCCTGTCGAACGACGCCGACCTCGGCAAGAAATTCAACTCCGCCGTGTTCCCCGGCCTGCAGGGCGGTCCGCTGATGCATGTCATCGCCGGCAAGGCGGTGGCCTTCGGCGAGGCGCTGCGGCCCGAGTTCAAGCAGTACGCCCAGCAGGTCGTCGACAACGCCAGGGCGATGGCCGAGGCGCTGATCGGCCACGGCTTCGACATCGTGTCCGGCGGCACCGACACCCACCTGATGCTGGTCGACCTGCGGCCCAAGGGCCTGACCGGCAAGGCGGCTGAGGAGGCGCTCGGCCGCGCCAACATCACCTGCAACAAGAACGGCATCCCGTTCGATCCGGAAAAACCGATGATCACCTCGGGCATCCGCCTCGGTTCGCCGGCCTGCACGACGCGCGGTTTCGGTACCCCTGAGTTCGTCGAGGTTGCCAACATGATCAACGACGTGCTTGATGGCCTTGCCGCCAACGGCGAAGACGGCAACGGCGGCATCGAGGCAGCGGTCAAGGAGCGGGTGATTGCGCTCACCGACCGCTTCCCCGTCTACCCGTAAGCGGATCAGGATCAAGTAACGGCATGCGCTGTCCCTATTGTTCAAACGGCGAAACCCAGGTCAAGGACAGCCGGCCGAGCGAAGACAACACGGCCATCCGGCGGCGGCG
>JAHEJE010000360.1 GCA_024639035.1 Alphaproteobacteria bacterium | reverse complement strand
TTGTCCCAGCATTCGTCCGGCACAGGCGGGGTCGGTTGCACCCTGGGCGCGAAAGCTGATCGATGCGGCCATCGGCCAGGTCGGGCGCACGACGATCTACGATCCGGCCTATGTGCGGCTCAAGTACCCGATGGGGGATATCGCCGTTGAGCGCGGGGTGTGCAGCGATGTGGTGGTGCGGGCCTACCGCGATGCCTTCGGTATCGATCTGCAACGGCTGGTGCATGAAGACATGGCGGCCAACTTCGCGCGCTATCCGAAGATCTGGGGCCTGAAGCGGCCGGACCGCAACATCGATCACCGCCGGGTGCCGAACCTGGAGGTGTTTCTGAAACGGCGCGGTGCGGCGCTGGCCGTCACCGGCGATGCGGGCGACTATCGACCCGGCGATCTTGTAACCCAGCGCCTGCCGGGCAACCTGCCGCACATCGCCATCGTCACCGGCGCGCCGAACCGCGACGGCAGCCGCCCGCTGGTGGTGCACAACATCGGCGCCGGCACGCGGCTGGAAGACCGGTTGTTTGCATTCACCCTCAACGGTCATTTCCGGTTTGCACCGGCCGACGCCAGTTGATAGTGAGCAGACAGCGGCAACGGTTCAGGACGGTCATGACACAGGCATCGACAGGCATCTGGTTGAGCGCTTCGGTGGCGCTCGCTCTCGGTGTTGGCCTGGCGCTGGCTGAAACGCCGGATGCCGGCAAGTGCGCTGCCGTAAGCCACGGCGGCAATGCCTACACGGTGTGTGCGTTCGACGTGACAAAGGACCGGATCGAACTGTTCTGGTCGAACGGGGACAACCAGCCCTATGGCAACTTCTCCAGCCTGAACGTCAAGCTGCGCCAGGACGGCAAGCAGCTGACCTTCGCCATGAATGCGGGGATGTATTCCGACAAGCTGGCGCCGATCGGTCTTTATGTCGAGAACGGCAGGGAATTGAAGAAGGCCAACACCCGCAACGGGCCCGGCAACTTTCATCTGATGCCAAACGGGGTGTTCTATGTTGCCGGCAGCCGGGCCGGAGTTCTGGAAACCAAACGCTATCTCAAGGCATCGCCGCGCGCCCGGCTGGCCAGTCAGTCCGGGCCGATGCTGGTCATCAACGGCGAACTGCATCCCAAGTTCCGCAAGGACTCAACCTCGCGCAAGCGGCGCAACGGGGTCGGCGTGAAGGACGGCGGCAAGACGGTGATGTTCGCGATCTCGGACGGCGTAGTGACGTTCCACGAATTCGGCCGCCTGTTCCGCGACCACCTGAAAACACCGGACGCATTGTTCTTCGACGGCACGGTGTCGAGCCTGCATGCCCCCGGTCTCAACCGTTCCGACTGGGGACGGCCGATGGGGCCGATTGTCGGGGTGGTCAAAAAAGGTTCTAGGTGACCTGATCGAACAACCAGATCATGACGGCATAGCGGCCGGATTTGGCGATGGCCACCAGTATCAGGAATAGCCAAAACGGTGTGCGCATTACGCCGGCGACGACCGTGAGAGGGTCGGCAAACGGTGCCCAGGACAGCAGTAAGGACCAGACGCCCCAGCGGGCGTAGAACCGGCGTGTGTTGGTCATATGCCGCTTTGAGGCGGGGAACCAGCGGTGTCCCTCGAAGTGTGCCGCCCAGCGGCCGAGGGCGTAGTTGACGACCGAGCCCAAAGTGTTTCCGAGCGAAGCAATTGCGAACAAGATCCAGGTGGGCGCCGTTTTGGCGAGCAGCATTGCGCCGAGCACAACTTCGGACTGAAAGGGCAGGATTGTCGCCGCGCCGAAGGCGGTGAGAAACAATCCGCTCAATGCGACAAGAGTTTCCCAGGTCATGGCGTTCCACAAACAAAAAGGCCGGTGCTGGACCGGCCATTGTTTGGTGTGCCTCGCAGACTGGTGCTATTCGCCGGCGTCGGCTTTTCCCTGGTCGACCTTGGCGCGTGGCGGTTCGCCGGCGAGGAGTTCCCTGGCCTGTTCGATCCATTCCTCGCGCTCGATACGGCCGCCGAGGGACAGCTTGGCATCGTAATCGGCGATGTCGTCGGCGCTCCATTCGGCGATCTGAGCGAGGCTCTTGACGCCTTCGGCGGCGAGCTTTTCAGCGATCGTATCGCCGATGCCGGAAATCAGCGAGATGTCGTCCATGACCTCCGGCTTGAGCTCTTCGGCCTTGGGGGCAGCGCCGGTTTGCGGCACATAGTTTTTCTTTTCGGTGATGCGGGCGCGCTTGCCGGTGAGGCCGCGCAGGTAATAGAGCTTGGCGCGGCGGACCTTGCCACGGCGCAGGACCTTCACACCCTCGACCAATGTGGAGTAGATCGGGAACACACGCTCAACGCCTTCGCCGTAGGACATCTTGCGTACGGTGAAGTTTTCGTTGAGGCCGGCGCCGCTGCGGGCAATGACAACGCCCTCATAGTTCTGGATGCGCGAGCGGGTGCCCTCGGTGACGCGCACGGCCACGACGACGGTATCGCCGGGGGCGAAGTCGGGAATTTCGCGCTTGGCAGCAATCTTGGCGGCCTGCTCGCTTTCGAGCTGCTGGATGATGTTCATGACGGTAATCCTTTATGAGATGGCGGGTCTTTACCTGCGTGCGGGCAAAAAATCAATCTTTGTTCGCGGTGTTTCTGTTGTGCGGGTTTATTTTTTCTTCTCCGTGGGCGCCAGGAGGTCGGGGCGGCGGGCGCGGGTGAGGCGTTCGGACTGCTGGCGCTTCCAGTGCGCGATGGCCTGATGATCGCCAGAAAGCAGGACGGGCGGGAT
>JAHEJE010000077.1 GCA_024639035.1 Alphaproteobacteria bacterium | reverse complement strand
CGCGCCTCCTGGACGTCACCATGCCCGGCTTGCGGTCAACCAGACCGTGGCTCCGAGCATGCCTAGCCAGCAGACGCGGAAATCCGGTCAAGTGATTCCGTATGATCGAAAAGGGCTCTAGGGTACGGACCCACTAATTAACGCCATTGGTTCTGCGCAAGTATGGTTGGGCGCGGATATGCGTGAGGCCTGGACGGGAGCCTTCATCAGGCTTGCCGAAGCGCGGGCGCCGCCGCGGTGCTGGAATGAGTTCGGCGAAACCTTAGAAAAATTTCATAAAAACGCACTGCGCCGGTTAGGACTTGGTGAAGCCTAATCAGCGTTTCGATTTCGTTAATTCTTCGTGATGCGGTAAACAGGGTATGAATCCAAAAGGTTAGTCAAATATGAGCACGCTAACTGAATGGGAGAGGCAAATGAACTTCGCAAGCAGCAACACGACGGCGTGGAAAGAGATCGCCGAGGAAAAACAGCACATGGCCCGGCAGATGGCACGCATCGCCATGGGACTGTTCGTGGTCACCAGCGTCCTGGCGGGGACGACGTTCTCCGCCCAGTCGAAATACTCCAACCTTTGCTCTTTTGTCGGTGAGCGCCATGCTCAGGACACAGCGGAGTACAAGGAGACCGAGCTCACCGAGACGCTGCTGACCGGCTACTGCAGCTGACGCTGGAAGCAGAACCGACTGTAAGTGTGAGGTGTATGACCGTGCTGAAAGCGCTCGAACTGAGAGGCAGGATGGAGCAGGTCGATGCCCTGGTGGCGCAGGGGAACTCGATCATGGCGGCAACGGCGCGGGTCGGGGTGGCGGTTGCGAGTTACACGCTTTGGCTTGCCGAGCACGGCAATCAAGTGCCGATCGCCGTCGACAGGCTGTCGCACCTGCAGGACGAAAACGCGCGACTGCGCCGGGCTTTGGCCGAGTTGAGCGCACAGCTCGACACGACCAAGCGCACAGGACCGGATGGGGTCGCGTGTAAAACGGCCGCCTGACTGACGGCTCCGAACGTCCGTCATCAGGCGGTCCGATCGCAAAGGCCGCGGCGATTTTGCCCAATCGGCGCACAGGTGCCTTTTGATCGGAACTGGGAAAGGCGACGGCGCCGGTTCGTGGCGCCCGAGCCTTTCCCAATTCAATCTTGCGGCCGCTTGCGTCCATGCCAAACATCCCAAACGCTTTCGATCATGCCGGCGGCGACGATCAGGGCGCAGCCGATGATTTCACGCGCCCCGAACGGCTCGCCGGCCCAGATGGCAACGGTGATCGTGCCGACGACGATTTCGCCCATGAACAGAATGCCGACGATGCCGGGATCGATCAGGCGGGCGCCCCACATGGCCGCATAAGCGCCGGGCACGGCGATCAGTGCCAGCAGCGGCAGCAGCCAGATCATCACCGAAGCGAGGGTTTCCCAGGCCGGCGCCGGCGCGCTCGATAACGGCAGCAACAGGCCGGCGGCGGAGAAAATGGCTGCCCAGGCGAAGAATCCGAAGGTGATGTCGATCGGGTCGCAGTCGCGATCGAGATTGAGGCGGACGGCCGCCATGGCCCAGAACAGGCCCGAGGCCAGGCCGAACCAGTCGCCGGCATTGCGCGGCCAGGGCACGCCGATATCGATGCCGAAAATCACCAGAATGCCGGCGAACGCCAGGGCGATGGCGCCCCAGCGCAACCGGGTGATCGGCAGTTTCAGCAACCAGCACGCCAGCAAGGTGCTCCACACCGGCGTCAGGTAGAACAGCAGCATGGCGCGGATCACTTCGGTATACAGAATGGCGAAGCCGTACAGGGCGAGCGCGCCGCCGGCAAAGAAGGACGTCAGAATCAGTCCCGGACCGGAGGCGCGCATGCGACCGGGGTTGAGAACGACAAACGGCACCAGGAACGCCAATTGCACCGAATAGAACACCACGCCGACCCACGCCCCCTCGATGCCGGCGGCCTCGAGCCATCGCACCGGAAACCAGAACAGACCCCAGGTAATGCCGGAGTAGACGCAGGCCAGTTTGGCGAGGGTTGCGTGATGGAACCGTGGCGTTGGCAAGAGCGTTATCCAGTTATCCGGCGCGCAGTGGCCGATTGCGACTGGCGGACAGGGGCGGGGTATGCGGTATAGTGGTGCATGGATTCACGGTAGCGGACGGGTTGTGAGATGGAAATCCTCGAAACGCTGATTGTGCATGACGAACACGGTGCCCTGACCGCCGATTTCGTGCATGCGGTATCGGCGGCTCTGGCGACCGACGATCAGAAGACGGCACGCAAACTGACGCGCGAACTGCATGCGGCCGATCTCGCCGACCTGATCGAGCAGTTGCGGCGCGATGAACGTGTCTATCTGATCGACAAGCTCGGGCGCACGTTCGACGTGGAATCCCTGCCGGAACTGGAGGAGGGGGTTCGCGACGAGCTGATGGAGGCGTTGCCCAATCAGGTCATCGCCTCGGCGGTCCGCAAGCTCGAAACCGATGATGCGCTGTATCTGATCGAAGACATGGGTGCCGAGGATCAAAAGGAGATCCTCGCCCGGGTTCCCGGCCCCGATCGGGCTGCGCTCAGGCGAGCCCTCGATTATGCCGAAGACACCGCCGGGCGCATCATGCAGACCGAGTTCGTTGCCGTGCCCGAGTTCTGGTCGGTCGGGCAGACGATAGACTACATGCGCACCGAGGAGGACCTGCCGGACAATTTCTCGGAAATCTACATTGTCGATCCGGCTTTCCACACCACCGGATATGTGCCGGTCAGTCATGTGCTGCGCAACAAGCGCGAGATACGGATCTCGGAGATCAGCATCGAACACCGCAACATCTTCAACGTCGGCGACGACCAGGATGACGTCGCCTACAAGTTCGAACAGTACAATCTGGTGTCAGCAGCCGTGGTGGATGAAAACAATCGCCTGGTCGGATCGATCACCATCGACGACATCGTCGACATTATCCAGGAGGAGGCCGAGGAAGACATCCTTCATCTCGGCGGCGTTGGTGACGAGGAAATCACCGGTTCGGTCTGGGCGACGACGAAATCGCGGTTCGCCTGGTTGTTGATCAACCTGGGCACCGCGATCCTGGCCTCCTGGGTGATCTCGCTGTTCGACGCCACCATCGAAGAGATGGTCGCCCTGGCGGTTCTGATGCCCATCGTGGCATCGATGGGCGGAAACGCCGGCACCCAGACGATGACGGTGGCGGTGCGCTCGATTGCAACCCGTGACCTCGGGCCGGTCAATGCGCTCAGGGTGGTGATGCGCGAAAGCTGGGTGGGCCTGATCAACGGGGTGTTTTTTGCAATCCTGATGGGCCTGTTCGCCTGGCTGTGGTTCGGCTCCGATGGTTTGGGAGCGGTTATCGGCGTAGCGATGATCATCAACATGCTGGCGGCGGCCCTGGCCGGCATCATGGTCCCGCTGACCCTCGATTACTTCGACATCGATCCCGCCATCTCCTCGGGCGTTTTTGTTACCACGGTGACCGATGTCGTCGGATTTTTCGCCTTCCTCGGACTGGCGGCGCTGTGGCTCATTTGAACAGATTTGATTTGCGTTGGCTCTTGAGCGCTGCTTTCGTTGTCGCAACACATTCTGCCTAAGGAGACATGCCGGTGAAAGCCTCTGACCTGTTTGTGAAATGCCTGGAAGCCGAGGGGGTCGAGCGCATTTTCGGCCTGCCGGGTGAGGAAAATGCCGATCTGATGATTTCGCTGATCGACTCATCCATCGAGTTCGTCCTGTGCCGGCATGAACAGGCCGCGGCATTCATGGCCGACGCCTATGGGCGGCTGACCGGCACGCCCGGGGTCTGCCTGTCGACACTGGGGCCGGGGGCCACCAATCTCGTCACCGGCGTTGCCGATGCCAACATGGACCGGGCGCCGCTGGTGGCGATCATCGGGCAGGGCAGCACCCGCCGGCTGCACAAGGAGAGCCATCAGAACATGGATGCGATCGCCATGTTCGAGCCGATCAGCAAATGGGCCCATTCGATCAGCGAGGCCGACACCATCCCCGAGGTCGTGCGCAAGGCCTTCAAGGTGGCGCAGATGGAAAAACCGGGCGCCACGATCATTGAACTGCCCGAAAACGTCGCCGAACACGAGGTCGATGCCGGCGCCATGCCGGTGCGGGCCACGCGGCGACCTTCGGCGGACTGGAAGGCGGTGAACCAGGCCGTCGACCTGATCGCGGCGGCCAAGTCACCGCTGATCCTGGCCGGCAACGGTGCCGTGCGCAAGCGCGCCTCCAAGCAATTGCGCCGGTTCGCGCGCAAGACCGGCATCCCGGTGGTCAACACCTTCATGGGCAAGGGTGCCGTTGCCCACAACTCACCCAACAGCCTGTTCACCATCGGACTGCAGGGCAAGGACCATGTTCTGAAGGCTTTCGCCGAGGCCGATCTGGTCATATCGGTGGGCTACGATCTGGTCGAATACGCCCCGTCGTTCTGGAATGCCAGCCGCGACAAGCAGATCGTCCATATCGATTTCGATGCCGCCGAGGTTGACGAGGCCTATCCGGTGACGGTGGATATCGCCAGCGACGTCGCCGATGGCCTGTGGCATCTGAACGAGGAGCTGAACGCGCGCTTCGAAGGCCGGTTGCCGCTGTTCGATATCGCAAGATGGCAGGAGTTGCGCGAAACCATCCGCGCCGACCTCAATGCCCAGAACAACGATCAAAGCTATCCGATGAAGCCGCAGCGCATCATCAGCGATGTCCGCAGGGCGCTCGGTGATCGCGACATCTTGCTGTCCGACGTCGGTGCCCACAAGATGTGGGTCAGCCGCTACTACCAGTGCATGGAGCCGAACACCTGCCTGATATCAAACGGGTTCTGCTCGATGGGCTTTGCCCTGCCCGGCGCCATGGGGGCCAAGTTTGCCCTGCCGGACTGCAAGGTGGTGGCGATTTGCGGCGATGCCGGCTTTCTTATGAACGTTCACGATCTCGAAACCGCGGTGCGCAAGAACATCGCCTTTGTCTGTATTGTCTGGCTCGATGGCGAATACGGGCTGATCAAGTGGAAGCAGCAGAACCAGTTCGATGGCCGCAATTCCGACCTGAGTTTCGGCAACCCGGACTTCGAGCTGCTGGCCAAGTCGTTCGGCATGTGGGGTCGTCACGTGCGAACCAGCGAAGACTTCATGCCGTCGCTGCGCGAAGCGCTGGACCGGAACGGACCGGCCCTGCTGACGGTAGATGTCGACTATGGCGAGAACAGAAAACTGACCGAGCGGCTGGGCGAAATCGATCTGCCGATTTGAGCGCAACGTCGACAATAGTGAATATTTCTAACGTACAGTTGAGCAAACCGCTTCTGAAACCTGCGTCGCGTTCACCTTATCGAACAGTAAATGTGGCTGGTGCCCTTGTGCTCGATGTCTGATCGGGTAACATCGGGTTTCAGCAGATTGTCAGCAAATTGCTCTTGGGAGGGAGTATCCATGAATAAAATCACCGAACTGCAAGTCCTTCTGGCGGCCGGCCGCATCACCCGGCGCCAATTCATGGAGGGCGTCATCGCCATGGGCGTGGTCGCGACGGCCGGCGTCCATATGATGGACCAGGCCTTTGCCGCCACGCCGAAAAAAGGCGGTCATTTCAAGCTCGGCCTGGCCGGTGCCAACACATCGGACTCACTCGACGGCTCGACCCATTCCGACACCTACATGCAGATGTTGGGCATGGGCTGCATCTTCGACTGCCTCACCGAGGTGGCGGCTGACGGTTCGCTGAAGGGCGAGTTGGCCGAAAGCTGGGAAGCGACCCCGGATGCCAAGGTCTGGACCTTCAAACTGCGCAAGGGCGTCACCTTCCACAACGGCAAGGACTTCGGCGCCGATGACATGATCGAATCGATCAACGATCACATCCGCGAGGAATCCAAGTCCGCGGCGAAATCGATCCTGCAGCCGATCCAGGGCATGAAGAAGCTCGACAGCCACACGGTGGAAGTCAGCCTGGCTGCGGGCAATGCCGACTTCCCGTTCCTGTTGTCGGACTATCATATTCTGATGTTCCCGGCCGGCATGAAGGAAGAAGCCTTCTCCAAGGGCATCGGCACCGGCGCCTACATGCTGGAAAACTTCGATCCGGGCGTCAACACCACGGTAAAGCGCAACCCGAACGACTACCGCACCGACCGCGGCTGGTTCGACAGCGCCGAAGCCATCGCCATGAACGACACCACGTCACGCATGAATGCGCTGGCAACCGGTGCCGTGCACGCAATCAACCGTGCCGACAAGAAAACGCTTGGCCTGCTGCAGCGCAATCCGCAGATGGAAGTTCACGACATCACCGGCAACCAGCATTACACGTTCCCGATGCTGACCAAGGTGGCCCCGTTCGACAACAACGATGTACGGCTGGCGCTGAAATACGGCGTCGATCGTGCCGACATGGTCAAAAAGATCCTGCAGGGCCACGGTGCCGTCGGCAACGACCATCCGATCGGGCCGGCCAACCAGTATCTTGCCGCGCCCGACGACATCGGCGGTCAGCGCGAATTCGATCCCGACAAGGCCAAGCATCATCTCAAGAAGGCCGGGCTCGATGGCCTGAAGGTCGACCTGTCGGCCTCGGATGGCGCATTCGTCGGCGCGGTCGATGCAGCGATCCTGTTCCAGGCCTCGGCCGGCAAGGCGGGCATCGAGATCAACGTGGTGCGTGAATCGGCCGATGGTTACTGGTCGAACGTCTGGCTCAAGAAGCCATGGTGTGCCTGTTACTGGTCTGGTCGGGCAACCGAGGACTGGATGTTCAACACCGCCTACGAAAAGGGCGTGCCGTGGAACGACAGCCAGTGGGAGCACGAGAAGTTCAACAAGCTGCTGCTGGAAGCGCGGGCCGAACTGGACACCGACAAGCGCCGCAATCTGTATCGCGAGATGCAGCTCATCACCAAGGACGAAGGCGGTGTCTGCATCCCGATGTTCGCCAACTATGTCTATGCCACATCGAAGACGGTTGCCCATGCCGGCAAGCTCGGCAATACCTGGACCATGGACGGCTGCCGGATGATCGAACGCTGGTGGATGGCCTAAACCTTACCAGACACACCGAAATCCAGGCGGCGGGTCGTTCCCGCCGCCTTTTTCGTTGGCCGCGGGACAGCGGTCAGAGCGGCCAGACCACCATGATCATCGGCACGGCGACGGCGACAATCAGCAGTTCAAGAGGAATGCCTACGCGCGTGTAGTCGCTGAAACGATAGCCGCCAGGCCCCATGACCAGCGTATTCGACTGGTGTCCGATCGGCGTCAGGAAGGGGGACGCGCAGCCGACCGCGACAGACATCAAGAACGGATCCAGCGAGACCCCCAGCTTGGTGGCAATCGCAGCGGCGATCGGCGCCATCAGAACTGCTGTGGGTGTATTGTGAATCAGGTCCGACATCCACATCGAAATAATCAGCAGCAATGCAAGGATTGTCCAGATCGGCAACGCTTCGGTCACGCTTAGAATCCCGGAAGCGATCAGTGCTGTGCCGCCGGTGGCCTGCAGGGCCTTGCCGACGGGAATCAGAGCAGAGAGCAGGATGATGACCGGCCATTCGACGTAGGTGTAGATCTCGCGCAGAGGCACCGTGCCCGTCGCGACCAGGGCTGCGACCGCCATTACAAAGGCAATGGCGACCGGAAGGATGCCGAGGGCGGAGGCTGCGATCGCCAGGCCGAATATGACGACCGGCAGCGCGACATGGTGGCTCGGCATCTTGCGCAGGCCGCGGTCGGCAAGCTGCAGCAAGCCGAGGCGCGACAGGGCTTCCTCCAACGCTGTCGCTTCGCCTTGCAGCAGCAACACATCGCCGGTCTGAAAATCCGTGTTGGTCAGCCGGGTCACCGGCGATTGCCCGCGCCTGGCGATTGCCAGCAGGTTGAGACCGAACCGGTCATGCATCCGCAAACCGCGCATCGAACGGCCTTCCAGGCGCGAGTTTGGCAGCACCACAGCTTCGATCACCCGTACATCGGCTGAACGCAATTGTTCGCCGTGGCCGAAACGGTCGCCGATGTTTTCCAGTTTGCCGATCGCGGTGAGCGGTTCCAGCGTTGAAGGATCGCCTTCCAGGACCAGCACATCGTTTTCGCGCAGCCGTTCGATACCGTGCGGTGCGAGACGCCGGCGGTTGCCGCGAATGATGGCCATGACGGCCAGTTCATTCTCACACAGCTGTTCGAGCTCACGGATCTGGGTGCCGATGAACATGGACCCTGCAGGTACGCGCGCCTCGGTGACATAATTCTCGACGTGAAACAGGCTCGAACCCGGTGCCGGGTTGACCCGTTCGGGCAGCAGACGCCAGGCGATCAGGATCAGATATGCCAGACCGGCCAGCGCAACGGCAGCACCGACAGGGGTGAAATCGAACATGTTGTAGGACTGTCCGGTAAAGTCCTTGCGGTAACCGGAAATCACCAGATTGGTCGGGGTGCCGATCAGGGTCACGAGGCCGCCGAGCAAAGAGGCGAAAGACAGCGGGATGAGCACCAGCGAGGGCGATCGCCGCGCCTTGCCGGCGTTGCGCAGGGTCACCGGCATCATCAGCGCCAAGGCACCGACATTGTTCATGATGCACGACAACAGGGCGACCAGGCCGCTGCCAGCGGCAATCTGGCGTGTGGTGGTGGCCCGGGTCGGGGCCAGGAAAGATGCCAGCGTGTTGACGATGCCGGAATTCTGCAGGGCGCGCGAAATGATCAGGACGGCTGCGACGGTGATGATGGCCGGATGGCTGAAACCGACAAAAGCTTCCGAACTCGGCACCACTCCCAGCAAAACGCCGGCAAGAAGCGACAGCACCGCGACGACGTCGTAGCGTACGCGGCCCCACACAAAAAGCGCCAAAGTGCCCAGAATAATGCCGAAAATGGTGATATGGGCAACGGTCAAATCCATGGTGCGTGCGCCCGCCTCCAACCAACGCGTTGGCACATTCTAACAGGCCGGAGAGGCCTCCGCCATAAATGCTGTCGGCGTCAGCCGCGGCCGCGGTAGCCGGCAACACCCTGGTCCGGCACCCACAGAGTGTCCGGCGGTGCGCCGGTCTGCCAGAAGACATCTATGGGAATGCCGCCGCGCGGATACCAGTAACCGCCGATGCGCAGCCATCTGGTCTTGAGCAGGGCATCGATGTCGCGGCCGATGCGCACCGTGCAATCCTCGTGAAACGCGCCATGGTTGCGATAGCCGAAGAGATACAGCTTCAGCGACTTGGACTCGACGATCCATTCGTCCGGCACATAGTCCAGCACCAGATGAGCGAAGTCCGGCTGACCGGTGACCGGGCAGATCGAGGTAAACTCCGGTATGGTGAAGCGGACGAGGTAGTCGGTTGCGGACTGCGGATTGGGAACCCGTTCGAGAACATCCGGGTCGGGATGCTCGGGCACAGGGCTGGCGCCGCCCAGCGCCGTCAGGTTCGCATTGTCTTGATTGCTCATGGCCAGCCTCATAGCCGCTTCGCCACCCCCGCACAACACCATCATGCATACCACGATCAATCGTCCGGTTGCTGGCCGGCACGCCGGGCGGTATAGACAATGGCACAAAGGCACCAGCAACGAGAGGCCGGCAAATGACCGCTATTATCGATATCAACGCCCGTGAAATCCTCGACAGCCGCGGCAACCCGACGGTGGAGGTGGATGTCACGCTCGATGACGGGTCGTTCGGGCGCGCTGCGGTACCGTCGGGTGCATCGACCGGGGCGCACGAGGCGGTCGAGCTGCGCGATGGCGACAAGAAGCGTTATCTCGGCAAGGGCGTGCTCAGCGCCGTAAATGCGGTCAACGACGAGATTTACGACGCCATCACCGAGATGGCGGCGGAGAACCAGATCGCCATCGACCGCAAGATGATTGCCCTCGACGGGACCGACAACAAGTCGCGGCTGGGCGCGAATGCCATTCTCGGCGTTTCGCTGGCGGTGGCCAAGGCGGCGGCTGCGTCGGCCAACCTGCCGCTTTATCGTTACATCGGCGGGCCGGCGGCACGCATCCTGCCGGTGCCGATGATGAACATCATCAACGGTGGCGAACATGCCGACAATCCCATCGATATCCAGGAATTCATGATCATGCCGGTTTCGGCGACCAATTTCAGCGATGCGGTACGCATGGGTGCGGAGATCTTCCACACCCTCAAAAAGGGCCTGAGCGATGCCGGGCATAACACCAATGTCGGCGACGAAGGCGGGTTTGCCCCCAATCTGGCGTCGACGGACGATGCCCTCGGGTTCATCATGAAATCGATAGAGACGGC
>JAHEJE010000076.1:7255-10302 GCA_024639035.1 Alphaproteobacteria bacterium | reverse complement strand
TCGATGCGTTTGAGGCGGCGGGTGAAGGCGGCCTCGTCGCGCTTGCCGGAGGCCGCCGCGCCATAGGCATATGAACCCCAGGTGATGTAGGCGGCGGCGAGGTCGGTGCGGTCCGACCACAGTTTTTCATCTATGAGAGCTTGCAGACCGGCGCCGTATGCGCCCGGCTTGGCACCGAAGACGCGGAAGGCGGCAAGCAGACTGGCCTCGGCCTCAGGCAGGCCGGTGGATGTGAGTTCGGCGGTTTCGGTTCGGACACGGGCGGCGATGGGGTTGTCCGACGGTGGCTCATCGAGCCCGGCGATGGCGCGGACGGCCTTGTCGAACAGCTCGATCTGGGCCGGGAAGGCATCGCGAAAGAAGCCGGAGATGCGCAAGGTGACGTCGACGCGCGGGCGAGCGAGTTTGGCCAGCGGGACGATTTCGAAGCCGGTGACGCGCCAGCTTGCCGGGTCCCATTGCGGTTTGGCGCCGATCAGGGCGAGGGCCTGGGCGATGTCGTCGCCGCCGGTGCGCATGTTGGATGTGCCCCAGACGGACAGGCCCAGCGCGATGGGGTAGCGGCCGTGGTCCTGGAAGTGGCGGGTGAGCATTTCGGCGGCGGAGCGTTCGCCGAGGGTCCAGGCGGTGGGCGTGGGCACGGCGCGGTTGTCGACGGAAAAGAAGTTCTTGCCGGTGGGCAGGACGTCGAGGCGGCCACGGGTCGGGGCGCCGGAGGGGCCGGGGGGGATGAAATTGCCGTTCAGGCCGGCGAGGAGGTTGGTGAGTTCGTTCTTGCCGCAGGTGGTAAGGGCGGGACGGATTTCGGATGCTATGGTTTGGAGGACGGCGGCGGTGCCAAGGCCTGTTAGCAATGCTTGTTTCTCTTCGCTGCCTTCCTCGGGCTTGACCCGAGGAGCCATCGTGCCAAGGGTGCTGCCGCTCGAGTTTGCTGAGGCATGGGCCCTCGGGTCAAGCCCGAGGGAGGCTATGTGATTGGCGCTATGGGCGCTTGGGTCAAGCCCGAGGGAGGCTATGTGATTGTTGTTACGGTTGGTCAGAGCGCTCACGAGCTCTGCTGCCAACAGCTCGAGACGTTCGACCGTGTCGCCGGTGGTGCGCCAAGGATCCGATGTGAGGTCTTGCAGGATCGTGGGTTTGAGGCCGGTCCACGGATGACCCAGATCGCAGGTGAAGGGGTCGAAATTCAGCCCAAGGTCGGCGGCTAACGCGCGGATGAGGGATTGGTCGCCGGCCTCGCCTAAGCGGCGGGGGGAACGGGCCAGGGCAACGAGGAGGTCGGTCTGCTGGCGGCCTTGCGGGCTTTGGCCGAAGATGTGCAGGCCGTCGCGGATTTGGGCTTCCTTGAGGTCGCACAGGTAGGTGTCGAGGCGCTGCAGGTTTTCGGTGTCGTCGTCAGCGGTGAGGCCGGCGTCCTCGTCGAGGCCGGAAGACTTGGTGAGATCGAGGATTTGCCGTTTGAGCGCGTCTAGGCGCCGCTGGTCGAGGCCGGAGGCGAGGTAGTATTCATCGACCAGGGCTTCCAGATCGCGGTAGGGACCATAGCTTTCGGCGCGGGTGAGCGGTGGGGTGAGGTGGTCGATAATAACGGCGGAGGTGCGGCGCTTGGCCTGGGTGCCCTCGCCGGGGTCATTGACGATGAAGGGGTAGAGCTGGGGCAACGGTCCAAGGGCGGCTTCGGGATAGCATTCGGCCGAAAGCCCTACGGCTTTGCCGGGGAGCCATTCGAGGTTGCCGTGTTTGCCGTTGTGGATGACGGCATGGGCCTCGAACTGCTGGCGCAGCCAGAAGTAGAAGGCGAGATAGCCGTGCGGCGGCACCAGGGCCGGGTCGTGGTAAGTGGCCTTGGGGTCAATGTTGTAGCCACGGGCCGGCTGGATGGCGATGGCGATGTTGCCGTGGAGGTTTACGGGCAGGTGGAAAGCATTGCCGCGAACGAAGGGGTCGGCGGCCGGGTCGCCCCAGCGGGCGGTGACCTCTTGCTGAGCGTTCTCAGGGAGTTGGGCGAATGCCTTGAGATATCGAGTCAGCGTCAATTGGGCCGGACTGTCGCAGCGATCTGTTGCCGTGGCGTTGGTCGGTCCTGCCAGCAGCGCCTCGATCAGGGTGTTGCCGTCCGGTGGATATACGCCGGTGGCGTATCCGCTGGACTTGAGGGCATTGAGGATGGATATGGTGCTGGCCGGGGTGTCGTAGCCGACGCCGTTGCCGATGCGGCCGTCGCGGTTGGGGTAGTTGGCGAGGATGATGGCGATGCGGCGGTCGCTCGGCTGCGTTTGGCGCAAGAGGGCCCAGTTTTTCGCCAGTTCGGCTACGTAATTGATGCGGTCGGGCACCGGTTTGTAGGTGACAATTCGGCATTGGGTCGGGCGATGACGCTCATGGTCGGCCTTGAAGGAGACGGCGCGGGTCATGATGCGGCCGTCGAGCTCGGGCAGCACGACGTTCATGGCAAGATCGCGGGATGGCAGGCCTTGCGGGTTGTCGCGCCAGGCATCCTCACTGGTGCCGGAGAAGACGGTTTGCAGGACGGGGCAGTCGAAGGGGGTGAACGGGTTCGGTTGGCCGGTGTTGTCGAAGGCGGCGACGGCGAAGCCGGTGGCGTTGAGGATGACGGACGGTGGAATTGCGCCGAGGTTTTCGGCGATGCAGGCGGCGGATGCGGGGTCTTTCAGGCTGGAGATGTAGATTGGCAGTGGGTTGAGGCCGCGGACTTGCAGAGCGGCGATGAGAGCGTCGACCGGGGCGGTAAGGCCACCTTCGATGAGGGCGCGGTAGAAGGTGATGGCGACGATGGGGGCGTTTGGCTGCCAGCGGCTCTGCGGGGATGGGGCGGCCTCGCCGGGCCAGTATAGCGCGGCGGGAGCGAAATCTTGCGGTGGAGGGGCTTCGGCCGGGTAGTCAAGCAGGCTGGCGCAATAGGCGAGGAGGGCTGATGCGTTGGCCGGGCCGCCGTTGGCGAAATACTGGCGCAGGCGTTCGCAGGGCTCCGGTGGCAGCGTGGATTGGGCGGTCAGGTCGGGGTCCGGGTCGGCGCCGCCGGGCAG
>JAHEJE010000076.1:0-7155 GCA_024639035.1 Alphaproteobacteria bacterium | reverse complement strand
TCGTCCATGCCCTTCAGGCCGATGACGACGAGGGAGGTGGTGCGCGGTTCGGTGGCTGCCCAGGGGCGGTCGAAGTAGGTGTTTATGCGGGGGCCGACGGCCTGGATGAGCAGGCGGGCGGGGGTGCCGGCCAAGGCGGCGAAGCCTTTTAGGCGCAAGATGTCGTGGGTTTCGATGGTGTTTTCGATGCGGGCCAGAAGGGCGTCGCGATCCGGGATTTCGCCAAGGTCGGCGATGAAGGTTTCGAAATCGTCGTGGTCGTGATCTTCGTGACCTTCCAGTTCGTGGTGCGATTTGCGGGTATCGAGGTCGTCTTCCGCCGCGGCGCCCAGGCCGAGCAGGGCGGTAACGTCCATCTTGCCGTGGCTGGTCGGTACGATATGGGCGCCGGGACGGATGTCCGCCCTCAGGTCGTCGCGCAATCTGGCGACGGCCCCGTCGTCGAGCAGATCGGCCTTGTTGAGCAGGATCATGTCGGCGCAGCCGAGCTGGTCTTCGAACAGTTCGTGCAGCGGGCTTTCGTGGTCGAGTTCCGGGTCGGCCTGGCGCTGGGCATCGACGGCGTGCTCGTCGTGGGCAAAGCGGCCTTCGGCGAGGGCCGGGCCATCGACCACTGCGACGACGCCGTCGACGGTGACGCGCGAGCGGATTTCCGGCCAGCTGAACGCCTTCACGAGAGGTTGCGGCAGGGCCAGGCCGGAGGTCTCGATGACGATGTGATCGGGGGCTTCATCGCGGTCGATGAGCTTTTGCATGGTCGGTATGAAATCATCGGCCACGGTGCAGCAGATGCAGCCGTTGGCCAGTTCGATCACGTCGTCCTCACGGCACAGCTCATCGCCGCAACCCTTCAGTACCTCGCCATCGACACCGACGTCGCCGAATTCGTTGATGATCAGGGCGATGCGCTTGCCGTTGGCGTTTTCCAGCATGTGGTGCACGAGGGTGGTCTTGCCGGCACCGAGGAAGCCGGTGATGACGGTGGCGGGAATTTTCTGCGGGGTCATGAGGTGGCCTCTTCGGTGGTTATGCTGCGTGACAGGAGATGGCCAAGGAACACGCCGATGAGGATCCACAGAACGGCCGACGTGGCGATCGACGCCGCGGCGTAGGCGTTGGCGAGGGCGGCCGGCACGTCGCTGGCTGCATCGGCGGCCGGGACATGCGGTGCGCCGATCAGGTGTGGTGCGGCGATCAGGGCGACGGCGGCGACCTTGACCGCCAGAGAGGTGAACCTGAACAGCATGACGATGCCGCAACCGGTGGCCGCGACCGTCGCCCACCACCAGACCTGGCGCTCGAACAGATCGGCGGCCATCATGCCGGGCAGTTCCGGCGGCAGGCCGGCGGATGGCGCCAGCGTGAAGGCGAGAAAGCCCATCAGGCCCCAGGTGACGCCGTTCGATGCGGTGAGCGGCAGCCCGGTCAACATAGCGGCGCCGGCGAGGACAAGAGCAAAGGCGACCCCGACGATGACGTTGCCGAGGACCGTGAACATGGTGCGCTCGAGACCGTCGTGTGGTGCCCAACCATCGCCATGGTCATGGCCGCCGCTGCCCGGTTTGGCGGTTTCAGCTTCGCCATGGCTGTGGCCGGCGGCCCCGGCCTTGCCGTTCTCGTAGGTCTCTGCCTGCAGGATGTAGGGCACGACCTTGGTGTGCTGGACGAGCGACATGATGATGCCGGCGGCAATCCCGGCGAGGATCGCAGCGAACAAGACGCGGGTGATCATTGGTGTCTCCAACGCCGGTCAAGCGGACGCAAACGCCCGCCAACGGCGCTCAGCGGCTAAAACCTCAGTGGCAGGGAAAGCCGACGGCGTGGCGCGTGTCGTGGGCTGCGTTGTGCACGGTGCTGGCGCCGGCAAAGCCGATGCCGATGACCATGCCGAGACCAAGGGTCATGCAGACCAGGCCGGCAATTACGCGTTGCTTGATGGAGACTTGCTGAAGTGCAATCTGTTGTGTCGTCATGAGCGGGTTCACCCTCCGTGATGGCTCAAAAATTGTGGAAACGGTCCCAGCCATTTCCTCGAACATCTGACGGCAGGTCTCCTGACTTCGCGGGTCGTCGGATGTGTGGCGCCTTCCCGGTTTCCCAGTGGCTATTGTGCCAACATCCTCACCGCTCACAGTTGCGGGGGCAGTCACGGGTTTGGCCCCTCATTGGGTCGTCCGCACCGTGTTCCCTTTCGAAGCCCCGCACCGTTCGGTTTTGGGGCACCGTCATGGGCTGAAGATCGCACGGGAACGGGTCTGCGGTCAACGGGCGGACGCGGCCTTTCGTGCGGGATTTGCGACGTGCGGTGCTTGCGTCGGCGCGCGGCAGGCGATAAAGCGGAAACGGGAGGTGTCCCGGATGCACATCAAACGGCTGCCGCGCAACGACAAGACCAACGGCTGGAACGTGATTCTGCCTTATCGCGAGCCGAAAGCCGCGCTTGAAGGCGATGTGCGGGCCGACTGGCTGGTGCTGGGTGGCGGCTACGCCGGACTGGCCGCAGCCCGGCGACTGGCCGAGCACCAGCCCGATGCCAGCATTGCCCTGGTCGATGCCGGTGAGATGGGCGAAAGTGCCTCGGCGCGCAATTCCGGCTTCGCGATCGATATTCCGCATGTGACCGGCAGCGCGCAGGCGCAACTGGATGGGGCGCAACGGTATTTGCGGATGTCGCGGGCAGCGCTTGGCCATCTGGAAGACCTGGTGCAGCGCCACGACATCGACTGCGACTGGACGAAAACCGGCAAGTATCAGACCGCGGTGACGGCGCGCGGCAAGCGCGTGTATCTGGATCCGATGGCGGAAATGCTGGCGACGCTGAACGAACCGCATGAGTGGAAGTCGGCCGATGAACTGGCGGCGCGGCTGGGCACCAAGCATTTTCATGCCGGGCTGTATACACCGGGGTGCATTCTGCTTAACCCGGCGGCGCTGACCCGAGGCCTTGCGGACAGCCTGCCCGAGAATGTGACGCTCTATGAGAATTCACCGGTGATCGAGTTCACGCGCGAGAACGGCATAAAGGTGAGGACCGCGGGCGGGGCGAGCCTGTTTGCGCCAAAAATGATCCTGGCGACCAATGCGTTCACCGAGGAGTTCGGGTTCTACAGGATGCGGCTGATCCCGTTTCATGCCCATGCCAGCCTGACGCGGCCGCTGAGCGCTGCCGAGCACACGGCACTCGGATCGCCGGAGCCGTGGGGCATTACCCCGGCCAACGCCTTTGTTTCGATCACCATGCGCTACACGAGCGACCGCCGCATCCTGATCCGCCAGGATATCAACTACCGGCCGTCGCTGTACGTCAATCCGGCCGAGCAGCAGATCGTCAAACAGCGGCACCAGAAACTCTTTGCCGAGCGGTTTCCGCAGTTGCCCGATGTGACGATGGAACATACATGGACCGGATTTGTCTGCCTGTCCTACAATCATGCGCCGGGTTTCGGGCGGGTCGCGTCCAACGTCTGGGCGGCGGTCTGTCAGAATGCCATCGGGGTTACACAGGGCACCCTGTCGGGTCTGCTGGCGGCTGACATGGCGTGCGAGGTGGAAAACCCGCTGATCGCCGACATGGAGAGCATCGGCACACCATGCCTGCGCCCGCCGCGGCCGTTCTTCGATGTCGGCGTGGCAATCCGCAACGCCTGGCACAACTGGCGCGAGGGCGATGAGGCGTGACAAGCCATGGCAAATCGGCCAAACAGGTGGCCGATAGGTCCCAATTCCGGCTCAACATGCGTCATCTCATTCTCGTCCATCAAAAAGACAAACAAGACATCGAGGACTACCGCACCATTGCGCGCAATATTCATCAGCGCACGGACGATATTCGCGTGTTCATCGCCGGAACCAAGGACAAGGACTGGGCCGAGGCTGAAGAGGCCTATTCGGCACCCTCGCTGACGGTTGCGCCGATGCCGTTCAAGCACTTCCGGCCGCGCGGCGGCACGGTGCTGGCGGGCGATGAGTATCCCAAGGGCACGCAGTATGAGATGATGGAGGCTGCAGGCGTTGCGGTGCCGGAATGGGTGCGGGTGACGCCTGGGATCAAGCTCGATCCGGAGCACTGGGGGCCCTATGTAGTGGTGAAGCCGGAGCTTGGGCGCAAGGGCTCGGAGATCTTCATCACCCGCACGCACCGGGTGCGCTACAAGCCGCCGGAGAAGTTTCCGCCGGAACATCCGATCCACAAGGCACCGCTGATGGCGCAGCGGTTTGTCTACACCGGCCCGTGGCCCTATCATTTCCGCATCGTGACGTTTCTCGGCAAGGCGCTGATGGCGTGGCATATCGAACAGTCGCATGAGTTTCCGCCGCTGACGTCGAAGTGGCAGTTCGATCAGGCCGGCGGCGGCATCTCTATTGTGTCGAACAAGCGCTCGTCGTCCTATGTCGAGACCGACGATGCCGGGGCGATCGAGATTGCCGAGGCTGCACACCGGGCGATGCCGGACGTGCCGCTGCTCGGCAGCGACATTGTGCGCGAACACGAGACTGGAAAATATTATGTCCTGGAGTGTAATCCGCGCGGCGATGCGTGGCTGATGTCATCGGCGATCGGGCGCGATATTCAGCGCATTCACAACTTGGATTCGCCCAATCAATTCAACGCTTTGGAGCGGGCGACTGAGGTCTTGATTCAAGTGACACGGGAGCGGGCATCGTGACACTGAACCGGCGAACCGTGCTGAAATCGGCAGCCGCTGCCGCCGCTGTGTTCAATCTGGCAGGCAGCGGCAGGGCCGCCGAGGCCTACCACTACGCTCTCGACATCAAGCCGGGGATGGCTTCGCTGCTCGAGGACGGCGGTGCGCGCACGGCGATCTGGGGGTTTAACGGACAGGTCCCAGGCCCGACGATCACGGCCAGACAGGGTGTGCCCCTGAAAGTTGCCGTCACCAACCGGCTGCAGCAGCCGACGACGGTGCACTGGCATGGCATCCGCATCGACAATGCCATGGATGGCGTTTCGGGGCTGACTCAGGCGCCAATCGAACCGGGTGAGACCTTCGTCTACGATTTCGTGCCGCCGGATGCGGGGAGCTTTTGGTATCATTCGCACCACCGCAGTTGGGAGCAACAGGCGCGCGGGCTGTACGGGCCGCTGATCGTTGAGGAGGCCGCACCGGTCGGGATCGACCGCGACCTCGTGGTCATGGCCGATGACTGGAGGTTGCGGCAGGATGGTGCGATCGACGTGGCCTCGCTCGGCAATGTCATGGACCGGGCGCACGGCGGGCGGCTTGGAAATGTTCTGACCCTCAACGGCAAGCCTTACGAGCGGCTCGGCGTGTTCAGGCGAGAGCGGGTGCGACTGCGGCTGATCAACAGCGCCAACGCGCGCATCATGGCTTTCAGGATCGCCGGGGTGAAGCCGTGGCTGGTGGCGCTCGACGGGCAGCCGATCGCGGCGCTGGAGATGGGCGAGGCGGCGGTGCGGCTGGGGCCGGCGCAGAGGGCGGATCTGGTGTTCGACATCCACGCCGATGCCGGCAGCGAACTGGTGATCAGCGAGGTGTCCGGCGCCGAACCGCTGGTGGCCGGTTATCTCGAGGTGACCGAACCCGAGGCCGCCGGGCGGGCGGTGCGCGAAGGCGTTCCGGCGCTGCCGGCAAACCAAGTTCCCCGGCCTGAAAGCGCCGGGGCCCGCACCGTTGAGCTGTTCATGTCTGGTGGCGCGATGCAGTTTCTGCAGCAGGCGGTGTTCAAGGGTGAATTGCTCGACGGACGCACCCTGGCGCGCCAGCATGGCCAGGCCTGGGCCTTCAACGGGGTTGTTGGCACGGCAGCCGAACCGCTTTTCGCTGCGGCGCGCAACGAGCATGTGATCATCAGGATGCGCAATGACACGCGCTGGCCGCATGCGATGCACGTGCACGGATTTCATTTCGTCGAGCTTTCGCGCAAACCTCTGTCCGGGTGGGATTATTCGCTCGTTCCGGCCACGTCCGGGAGCGTTGCGCCGCTGCGCGATACGGTACTGATGGCGCCGGGCGAAGAGGTCGAGATCGGTTTTGTTGCGGACAATCCGGGAAGTTGGTTGCTGCACTGCCACATGACCGAACACATGGCCGGCGGCATGGTGACCTGGTTCGAAGTTGCGAAATGACGCGGTTTCGAGCCGCGGCGATCCATTCCGGAGAACGGAAGTGTGAGCCGGATTGCGGCCAAATGCATTGATTGCGCGCCAACTCCTCGCCTACTATCCGGTTCATAATCAGAACGAATCCATTCACCAGAGAAATCCTGGAAGGAGTGGATTCAGGGAGATGGAATGGCCGGCCAGGCTGTTGTCAACGAACACATTGCCGAAGAAGATGTCTTGCGGGCGCATGTCTATCGCCTGCTGGCCCGATTTCTGCGGTCTGCACCGGACCAGCAGGCGCTCGACAACGTGGCGGGCATTTCCGGCGACGACAGCGATTTGGGGCAGGCGCTCGGCGTGCTGGCCAGGCTGGCCGAAAAGATGTCGCCCGAGACCTGCGCGGAGGAATACCAGAACCTGTTCATCGGCGTCGGGCGCGGTGAGCTGCTACCCTATGCGTCCTATTATCTGACCGGCTTTCTGAATGAAAAACCGCTGGCGAAATTGCGCCGCGACATGGGCCGGCTCGGGATCGAGCGGCGGGTGGCGGTGCGCGAGCCGGAAGATCACATCGCGGCGCTGTGCGAAATGATGTGCGGCCTGATCCTCGGCGACTTTGGCGCGCCGCTGGGCCTGCATGAACAAAGATCGTTCTTCAACAGCCACATCGGCAATTGGGCCGGGCATTTTTTCGACGACCTGGAGCAGGCGCGATCATCGGCGTTCTACGGGGCGGTCGGTTCGGTCGGCAAGAGCTTCATGGCGATCGAACGCGCGGCCTTCGAGATGGTCGAGGCGTGACGGAAATTCCCTGCGCTGTGTGAACGGCGCAGCAATGTGGACCCTAGCGGTCCACCAACATCCAGCCAGCGCCGGCGGAAAGACCGGACTGCATGGGTGGTGTAAGGCGTAATCAGTCCCGTGCCGGGGCATGGCCGGCACACAACCTAAGGAGGAAACCGCAAATGTCGCAAGATCGCAAAGACGCAGCGGTCGGCCGTAGGGATTTCCTGAAACTGTCCGGCATTGCCGCCGCTACCGGCGGTGCTGCTCTGGCAGCGGGAAATACC
>JAHEJE010000075.1 GCA_024639035.1 Alphaproteobacteria bacterium | reverse complement strand
CGGATGCAGTACCGGTCATGGTTTCGGCGTCGCCGTACAGTTTGTGGCCGCTGCCCTCGGTCACAGAAAGCGTGTCATTGCCGCCCTTGACGTTGCCATCCATGATTCCGGCGTCGCCGTAGAGGGTATTGCCGCTGCCGCCGGTGGAGGTCAGGACGTCGTTGCCGCCCTTGACGTTGCCATTCATGATACCGGCGTCGCCGTAGAGAGTATTGCCGCTGCCGCCGGTGGAGGTCAGGACGTCGTTGCCGCCCTTCACGCTACCATCGATAGAATCGGCGTCGCCGAAAAGCGTATTGTCGGTGTCGCCGGGCGAGCCGCTGGTCATGCTGAAGGCATCGCCGTAGAGGTGGGCGCCTGAGGTTGTCCCGGAATCGACAATATCGTTGCCGCCGGATGCGGTGCCGCTCATGTAGTGGGAATCGCCGATCAATTGGGTATTGTCGAAACCGCCCGCACTGATGAAATCATTGCCGCCGCGGCCCGATCCCAAGACGCCGAGGTCGCCGCAGGCAGTGCCTTCGAACCCCAAGGCGGTGTACGTGCCGTTCTTTAGTTGCCCCGTCCCATTCTTCGCCATGCCAGGTGCCTCCCGTTAGGTCTGGTGCGATTTTTTTACTTTCGTTTTTAGTAACGTAGGGTGAACTCAGGGTCCGTGTAAACATGTTTGAGAGTAATTCAATTCATAGTTGCAGGTTAATTTTTCTCAATTACTTTCTGCGCAGCACTATACATCATAAATCAACAAGCCGGATTCCAATCTACTGCTTGGCCCAGTCCGCCTTGATCCAGTCGCGCAGGGCGCGGGCAATCAGGGTTGCGATCAGGGCGCCAAGGCTGGCCAGTGCCATGTCCTTGTGGGCATCCCAGACATCGCCCTGGGTGCCGAGATAGGCTTGCCCCAACTCGCCGCCGAAGGTTTCTGCGGCGGCCCACTCGATGAGTTCGTAGAGCATCGACGTCGACATGGTGAGATCGAGGGGAATGAAATAGCCCCAAAATCCGCGCAATCCCGCCCAGCGCACCAGGGCCTCGCGGGCCGGATAGACGAGCAGCAGGCCGTAACAGAAATGCACCAGCCGGTCGAAATGATTGCGCTGAAAGCCGAACAGTTCGTCGATCGAGGTGCCGGTCAGCGCCACCGACCATTGATCGTAGGGCACTTCGGCGTAGGTGTAGTGGGAACCGATGGCGTGAAGCGTCAGGAACAGAAAGATCAGGACGTGGGTCAGGGGCGAAAAGCAGAAGCGCCGCCAGGTGGCGAGAAAGATCGCCGCGAAAACGATGGTCAGGACGTTTTCCAGCAGCCAGTCGGCCGGGTGCTTCGGGTTGATCGCCGACAGGGCCCAGACGGCGGCATAGGCAATGGACAGCCAGAGCCGGTAACGCAGCCATCGTGTTGGCGCCCCGAGGCCGGCAGCGGCAGGCGGTGGGTCTGGCGTGGTGCGGTGTTGACCGGATTTTGATTTGTGCAGCGGCGGGTTCATCGCCATACACACTACATGGTGCGAATGATCTGTCTGTTAACGCTTTTCATCACCGTCACGCACCTGTCAAACGCCGAGGCGTTGCAGGAGAAAGACTGGCGGGATCGGATTGAAGCGGCCGAGGTGCTCCCGGTATCGGCCAGGGACCGGGTTTCGGTCCGCGGGCGCGTGACGGTCGTTACCTTTTTTGCCTCGTGGTGCCCGCCGTGCCGTGCCGAGTTTTCTCATCTGAACACGCTGATCGCACGCCGCGCCGCGCGGGCACCGGCAGTTGTCGCGGTGAATGTCTTTGAAAACTGGGGCGGCAAGGAGAACCCGGCGCGGATGGCCAGGTTCATCGCCGACACCCAGCCCGGGTTTCCACTGGTCAGGGGCACGCCGGCGATGCGGGCGCTGTTCGGTGACATCGAGCGGATCCCGAGCCTGATCGTGTTCGATGCATCGGGCCGCGAGGTGTGGCGGTTCGTTCATGCCCGCGGCGCGGCCAAGACCCATGCGACGGTGGCGGACATAGAAACTGCGCTTGCATCGGCATCGGCGAAGTGAGCCTGGCAATCAGGCGCTACCAGTCGTTGGGAACACCGACTTCGATGGCCCTGAGCAGATAGACATACTCCTTGCACTGCTTGCCGCAACGCCGGCCGATTTCCGCCAGTTGGGTGCGGGCCAGCGCGGTCTTGCCGGCGTTGGCGTAAGCCTCGCCGAGATAGCTGCGGGCCAGCACGTAGTCCGGCTCCAGAGCCAGGGCTTTGTGGTAATAGCCGATACCGACGGCAATGGCGCCGAGTTTGCGGTTGGCGTAGCCCAGGCCGTTGTAGACTTCGGCATCGGGCCGGTCGGCGAGGCTTTCGAATAAAGCTCGGGCCTGGCGGAAATCGCCGGCATATGCCGTGGCCCAGGCGTGATGCAGGAGGTCCGAGCGGTCCAGGTGGCGGGATGTCTTGCGGACGCAGCGCTTCTTCTTGTCGGAATAGATGTAGCCGCGCTTGCAGGTCGGCTTTTCGCTGGTGCCGCTGCCGGCATCGTCGCCGCTGCCCAGCGCCAGCAGACTTGCCGGAGCAACACTGAGGGCACATGCGACGGTCGTCGCGAGAATCAGTTTATGAAAGGCCATTGATCTCCCTCCGGGGCTTCCGGTGTTTGACTGTGAGTATACAGTATCGCTGTGCTCGTGTGCGTTTTACCGAGTAAATTGGGCATCAAAATTCCGATACCGTGACCGCCACCGGGACGTTAGTATCGAGTAATTGTGGAGGGATGCGGACAAATGTTGCCGCAGTGGCGGATACTGTCTAACTTATGGCCCAATTGAGCTGCATCATGACCAGACCGTGGGGCGCGGGAGAATGACGATTTGATCGTCGGCGATGGGATCAAGTGGGGAGCCTTGGCTGCAGTGCTGCTGCTGGCCAGCGGCTGTATGGCCTCGCGCAACGATGCCCGGGTCAATGCCACCGCCGCGGCCTTGTCGGTGCCGAAGGCCGGAAACGCGCCTTCGCTGCTGAACGGTCCCGACACTTCAGTTGCATTCCGCAAACGCATGGGCGACCGCTATGCCGCCATCATCCTTGAAGGCGCCAGGAAGAGCCGCGACCGCGCCATGCAACGGCGGCTCAATCTGGTCGTGTCGGCACTGGCGGCACAGGTGGAAAATGCCGCCTTCCCGTACAAGGTGCATCTGCTCGAGGATGAAAAGCCGAACGCCTTTACTTCCGGCGGCGGGCACCTGTTCGTGACAACCGGCTTGATCGGTGTGCTGGAGAGCGAAGGCCAGATCGCCATGGTTCTGGCGCACGAGATGGCCCACAACGAGTTGGCACATGTGGTCAAGGGTGCCCATGGCCGGGGATTGGCCGAACGGGCGGCGACCTTCAGCGATGAGGTGCTCGACAAGCAGCTCGGTCTGACCTGGATCGGATCGGGTTTTGATTTCCTGGTCACCACCGGCCTCAACAAGTACACCCGCGAACAGGAAGACGAGGCGGACGTCTACGGCCTGAAATATATCGTCGGTGCCGGCTATGACCCTTACGTGGCGCCGCGCGCGGTGCGCGCTCTGTCGCAGGGTGCCACCGAGCCGTCTGAGTTCGCCAACTTCTTCAAGGGACGCCACCCGACGGCGAAAATGCGGATCTGGCGGTTCAACAACCTGATCAAGGCGCACTTCTACAACGTCGACATCACCACGTTGCGCCGCTCCAGCGCCCAGTATGACAAGCTGAGCGCGCGCTACCGCAAATCAACGTAAGAAGCGAAACAGTCAGCGCCGCAAGGACAGCGACAGGTGGATGACGGTGAAGGCCGCGATGATGCCTGCGGTCAAAGACAGGCCGACGGCAGCCGCGGCGGTGGTCTGGCCGACGAAGATGCCGGCGGCGCCGAGCGGTGCTGCAAACGCGGTGCCCGAAGAAACCACAAGCAGCAGGGCGCAGGCAATCGCAACCGTCAGGACGATTGCGAAAATGGAGAGTATGCGCTGATTGTGCAGGCTGCCGTTGCGGTGCGCCTGCAGGATGTGTCGCGTCTGGGCGCTCATGGAATGGATCGGAAGCATGCTGCTGCCGGCTGCATGTCCGGGAAGCGCATGGCTTTGTTGAGCTGTCATTGCCGATAATTTCATGGCCGCACCTATTGATTGATGGTGCCAGAATGCCTCCACACTGCGGCGACAGAAAAACCATTATTGGCGCGTCGCGGGGTAATGTGGCGGCGAAATTAAGGCGAATGGTTAACCGCTGGTTAACGCCAGCGGGGTGTGGCGTCAGGCTGCCAGGGTGGTCTTGCCCGGCTCAACGGTGCGGTTGGCCGGGAAGACGATCTTCATCCGGGTGCCGGTGCCGTGATCTGAAATGACCTTCAGTTCAGCGTCGTAGATATTGACCAGGTGCTGAACCAGGGTCAGCCCGACACCGAGACCGTCGTGTTCCCGGCCGGCGCCGTTGGCGGCCTGGAAGAACGGTTCGGCGATCCGGCCGATATCGTCCTGGCCGATGCCGATACCGGTGTCGGCGACTTCGAGGACGAAGCGGTTCTCGTCGTCAAGCTTCACGGTAATATCGACCCGGCCGCCGGGGTGATTGAATTTCAGGGCGTTGCACAGCAGGTTTTCGATCATCGACTGGAGGTGGCGTTCGTCGCACAACACGCCTGCGCCATCCAGTTCGTCGTGCAGGGTCATGGTCACCTGGCAGACCGCGGCCTTGTCCTGCTTGGCGCGCACGACCCGGTGCACGGTGGAGCCCGGACCCATGGTTGCATCGCCGCGGTTGCTGATCGGTTGGACAATGCGGGAAAGCTCGATCAGCGTGTTGATGGTGGCGAGCAAGCCGTTTGCCGATTTTTCGATCAAAGTTGCGAACTCGAGATAAGTCGGGTTGCTGATCGGACCGGCCTGCTGATTGTAGATGAGCGAGGCAAAGCCGATGATGGCGTTGAACGGCGTGCGCAACTCGTGGCTCAGGCGGTTGATAAAATCGGACTTCGCCTTGTCGGCCGCGTCGGATTTGCGTTTGGCCTGGATAAGCGCCTGTTGGTATTCGATGCGTTCGGTGATGTCCTGGCGGACTGCGACCACTTTGCCGGCCTTGCCTTGGGCATCGATGACCGGCCGCAGGTGGACGTCGAAGACGGCGGTCTTGCCGGATGCGATCCGCGACCTGATCTCGCCGCGCCACGGCCGGCCGGCGCCGATGTGGTTCTCAGCCTCAGCAAGAACCGTTGCGTCCATGCCTTCGCTGCGGAAAATCTGCGCCGGTGTCTTGCCGACGATCTCCATCAGCGGCTTGCCGCACATCTTCTGAAATGCCGGATTGGCGTACTCGATGCGGCCGTCGGGGGTCGAGACCTCGATGCCGACGGGAACGTTCTCGATGATGGTGGAAAACACCTCGTTGTGCTGTTCGGCGGACTGGCGGGAATTCAGCAAGCTGTTCCATTGCCGGGCCAGGCGGTCGAATTCGCGCACCCTGAAGCGCGGCGCCCTGGCCTGGCGGTCGCCACTGCGCAGCTTTGCCAGTACGTGCCCCAGTTCGTTTACCGGGCGTGTGACATAGCGCCGGCAGATGCTCCAGCCGGCGACGATGAGGGCGATGAAGCAGATGATGATCAGAGCGGATGTCTCGATCAGCACATCGAGCAGCAGGCCGCCGGTGGTCAGACTGCCGTGGCGGACGATGATGGCGCCGGAGTAAGTGCGGGCCTGGGTGCTGAACGGTTTCAGCAAATGACTGGACGGCGACCAGATGCGGTCTGGCAGGGACGGAATCGCTGCATCGACCAATCCATACCACTTCGGCATCATCGGCTCAGCCAGGCCGTAAGGGTAATCGCCGTCAAGCTGACCGGCTGCGGAGGACAGCGGCAGGATGGCGTAGGAGGCTCCAGACGGCAGCCGCACCGTGGGATGAAACACGTTGGTGGCAAAGGCATGTGCAACGGCTGAACGCAGGGCCGGTGGCAGTTTGCGGCCACCTGGCCCGGCAAAGCGAGGGTCGGTGGATGCGGTGATCTCCAGGTTGTGCTTGGACACCACGACGATCTGCGATGCGGCAGCAGCGTCGCGGATGTTGCGCAGGAAATGCTGCAGGTGGTTTGGTCTGGACGTGAAGACCGCAACCGCATCGATGGAGCGGGCAAGGCGCAGCGCCTGGCGTTCGTTGTGGTGCGTGCCGTAGCTCGACAGCATGGCGAACAGCGCGGTCATGGTGAGCGACAGCAGGCACAGGCCGACAACCAGCGACTTGCCGAAGAAGTGCCGTTTCAGGCTCTTTCTGCCGAATACGCTCTTGTTTCCCTTACCCTTCGCCATCCACCGATGTTAATGGAAAACCTTGGAGAGCCGGTAAACGCCGGCCGAAATGGGGTAGGCATCGGCTGAAAAAAAGCGAAACATGATTGCCGGAACCCTAACGCTGCGGGCGCGATCACGGCCAGTTGTAGATCCAGCTCAGCCGAGAATGGAACGCGCTGGGCGGCAAGCCTTGCAAGACAAGGTTGCGCGCTTTTGCCTTCAACCCGCCCAGGTGGTAGGTTTCACCGCTGCGTCGCGACTGGGTGATGATGCGGTTGGTACGGTCGCGGCGATGGTCTTCGAAGGCCCGCAAAGCCTGTGCGACGTCGGCGGTTTCACGGGTGACGAAGCGCGGCAGGATGGCGGCGTCCTCAAGCGCCATGGCGGCGCCCTGGGCGAGATAGGGCAGGGTGGCATGGGCGGCATCGCCGATCAGGGTGACATTGCCGCTGAGCCCGGTTTCGGACGGCTGCAGGTCGCGGCCGGCCCACTTGCGCCATTCCGCAACGACCGCCAGCAGGTCCGCAAGCTCTGTGCAGGCGCGGCTGAAACAGTCGGTCACCTCTTGGCCGTCGGCCACGGTGTTCCAGCCCGACAGGTTGGCGGCGGTCTGGTGTGCGGCAACGACATTCAGCCTGGCGCCGGGCAGCACGTATTGCACGACATGGCCACGGGGATACAGCCACAGGATGACGTTCTCGGTGTCGACTGCAGCGGGGGCCTGGTCCAGCGGGATCAGGGCCCGGAAAATGGTATGCCCGGCGCTGCTGATCAGCCGGCCCGGCTCGAGCTGATGGCGAAGCGCTGAGCGAATGCCATCGGCGCCGATGGCGATGTCGGCCGGCACGGCATCGCGGCGGGTGAAGGTGAGTGCCGTCTGACCGCGTTTCGTCACCCCGGTGACCACGGCACCGGTATGGATCTCGATGTTCACCATGCTACGGGCGACCTCGAGCAGGGCGCCCAGGAGGTCGGCGCGCAGGGCGACCCGGTAGGGTTTGCCGAAACGGGTAGCGAAGTCGTCGCCGAGCGGCATGGACGCCAGCCGGCGACCGGTCTGGCCGTCGCGGATGACCACGGCGTGGGGAGCATGGGTGACCGGCGCGACCGCCTGCCAGGCGCCGATGGCCTCCAGGGCGGCGGCGGCGTTCGGTCCGACCTGCAATCCGGCACCGATCTCCTTGATCTGTTCGGCACGTTCGAAGACGCCGACATCGAACCCTTTGCGGGCCAGGGCGATGGCCGCGGCCAGCCCGGCGATGCCGGCTCCGGCGATGGCGGCGTTTTTTGGTCCGGTCATGCAAGTTTCCATGTCTTACGGCTTGCGGGCCGACAGGTTAGGTTCTACACCGGCAGCAATCAATCCCACCTGCCAGCAAAAGGACACGAGACCGATGGGCTTTATCGCCGACGCCATGAACCGTATCCAGCCATCCGCCACGATCGGCATTTCGCAGAAGGCGATGGAGCTGAAGGCCGCCGGGCAGGATGTCATCGGGCTATCGGCCGGTGAGCCGGACTTCGATACGCCCGACAACATCAAGGAAGCGGCGATGGCGGCGATCCGCGCCGGCAAGACGAAATATACCGCCGTCGACGGCGTCGCCGAACTCAAGCAGGCGATCATCGCGAAGTTCAAGCGCGACAACGGCCTTGAGTATGAACCGAACCAGGTGACGGTCGGCACCGGCGGCAAGCAGGTCCTGTTCAACGCCCTGGTGGCGACGCTCAATCCGGGCGATGAGGTGATCATCCCGGCGCCCTATTGGGTCAGCTATCCCGACATCGTGCTGCTGGCCGGCGGCACGCCGGTGTTCGTCGAAACCCGGCTGGAGGACAATTTCAAGCTGCAGCCGGAGGTGCTGGAACGGGCGATCACCGACAAGACCAAATGGCTGATCTTCAACTCGCCCTCCAATCCGTCCGGCGCCGCCTACAGTCGCGACGACATGAAGAAGCTGACCGATGTGCTGATGCGCCACGACCATGTCTGGGTGCTGACCGACGACATGTACGAGCACCTGGTCTATGACGACTTCGAATTCGTCACCCCGGCCCAGGTCGAACCGGGCCTTTACGACCGCACCCTGACGATGAACGGGGTGTCGAAGGCCTATTGCATGACCGGCTGGCGGATCGGATTTGCCGCCGGACCGCAGGTGCTGATCAAGGCGATGGCCAAGCTGCAATCGCAGTCGACGTCGAACCCGAGTTCGATCAGCCAGTGGGCCGCGGTCGAGGCGTTGAACGGGTCGCAGGACTTCATCGCCGAGCACAACACGGTGTTCAAGGAGCGCCGCGATCTGGTGGTGTCGATGCTGAACCAGGCGACCGGGCTGTCGTGTCCGACGCCGGAGGGGGCATTTTACGTTTACCCCAGCTGTGCCGGGGCGATCGGCAAGACAACGCCGGACGGCAAGACGATCTCCAACGACGAGGAGTTCGTCACCGAACTGCTGGCGGCCGAGGGCGTGGCGGCGGTGCACGGGGCGGCGTTCGGCATGGAGCCGTTCTTCCGCATCTCCTATGCCACCTCGACCGAGGCGCTCGAGGAAGCCTGCACGCGCATCCAGCGGTTCTGCGGCAATCTGAGTTGACCTAGGGAAAATCGCAATTGCCGAACAGCGATCGGCATGCGATTATTGCGTGTGTGCGGACCGACAAGTTTGCCGCCGGGCGGTCATCAAATTGTCGAGATTGGCGATCAAAGCGTGATGGTCACCGTGTCTGACACGGTTGATGTTTGGCCTGCTCAGGCGGTTCATCGCCGGGCACAAGAATTATGAGATGCGGTGCAACCCTCTGGAAGACTGATTGGAAGGATCAAAATGAAAAAAATAGCAATTGCAGCCGGTATCGTGGGCCTTGGCCTGTCCGTCGCGACGTTGAGCACTGCTGCTTCAGCTGCCGGCGCCGGGATAAAGATCGGCACCCTGGTGTGCGACGTCTCCGGCGGCATCGGACTGATCCTCGGGTCGAAGAAGTCGATGCGCTGTACCTACAGCCGGGCCTCCGACGGGCGCCAGGAATACTATGACGGATCGATCACCAAGATCGGTATCGACATCGGTGTCACCCAGGCCCAGACCATCGGCTGGGTGGTGGTTGCGCCGGGCCAGGTTGGTTCGGGCTCTCTTGCCGGCCAGTATATCGGCGCC
This sequence comes from Alphaproteobacteria bacterium, assembly GCA_024639035.1. GTDB lineage: Bacteria > Pseudomonadota > Alphaproteobacteria > Rhizobiales > Aestuariivirgaceae > JAHEJE01. Next base: position 891 of record JAHEJE010000075.1, on the reverse strand, counting down.
TCGGCTGAGGCAACCGCCGGTGTCGGGGCGACGGCCAATGTCCTGGTCGGCGGTTTCAACCGCACCGTGACCCTGCAGCCGGTGAGCGTCGGCGGCCAGACCGGCCTCAACATCGCAGCCGGCGTCTCCGGCCTGTCGCTGCATTCGGTGCAGTAGGGCAATCCGGCACAAGAATGGCTTCACCAACCCGATCGCCTGACCCTAAGGTGATCGGGTTGTCCATCCGCCAGCGGAAGCCTGCCCGATGCGCCTGAAAGCCGGTGACGATCATGAGCTGCTGACGACCCGGGAGATCGCTGATTATCTGCGTTTGAAGGAACGCAAGATCTACGATCTGGTTGCCAGCAACGACATTCCCCATGTCCGGGTCACCGGCAAGATCCTGTTTCCGCGCGGCCTGATCGATACCTGGCTCATCAACAACACCCAGTATGGTGCCGGCACCGAAATCCTGCGCCAGCCGCAGATGGTCGTCGCCGGCAGCCACGACCCGTTGCTCGAATGGGCGCTGCTGGAAAGCGGCGCCGGGTTGCCGTCGCTGTTCGAGAGCAGTCTGGATGGCCTGTCGCGGATGCAGCGCGGCGAAGCCTGTGCGGCCGGCGTCCACCTGCGCGAGGCAGACGGGTACAATTGCCAGCATGTAACACGCCAGCTTGCCGGCCAGCCGGTGGTGGTGGTCGAATGGGCGGTGCGCACGCAGGGCCTGCTGGTGACCCAGGGCAATCCTCTGGCCATTCGCAAGGTTGCAGACATCCGGCACCGCCGGGTGATGCCGCGGCAGAAATCAGCCGGCAGTTTCGTCCTGCTGAGCCATGTGCTCGGCGCGGCGGGTCTGGGGATCGAGGATGTCGACATCACCGATCAGACCGCCCGGTCGGAAAGCGAACTGGC
>JAHEJE010000074.1 GCA_024639035.1 Alphaproteobacteria bacterium | reverse complement strand
CGTGCAGCGGGCGCGCGAAGCAGGCCATGTGGGTGAGGATGAACTGCGGTTGGCCAAGGCGCTCATACCGCAACCGGCGACCGACCGGCAGGCGGAAGCTTGTTGTGCATGTCGTGCCGGTGCTCGAATGCCCGATTGCCAACGCGATGGCGACCGTTGTGATATCCGATCCGGCAAAAGTCGTGAGCCTGGACGCGGAGCTTCTACAAGATGCATTCGGGTTAACGGCAGCCGAGACGGCTTTGGCTTGCGCGCTGTTTGAGGGCATGAGTGTGACCCGCTATGCCGGCGAGAGCGGACTGTCGCGCAACACTATCCGCACCCATCTGCAAAAGCTGATGCACAAATGCGCGGTTTCGCGCCAGCAGGATTTGCTGTTGTTGCTGCACACCTATCGGAAATAGTTTGTTCACCAGAGTTGTGAATTTCCCTTCAAGTCTCATGCACATGGATGATGCGCCGGGCCGGGTGCAGTCGCTAATTTCCTTACGGGCAAATTCTGAGGTTGGGGTGGGGAATGCACAATCGGATATTTGCTGCTGCGATAGCGGCAGCGGTCTTCGGGGTTGACGGAGCGCAGACGCCCGTTCATGCCGGGTCGCCAGGTTGCAGCGCACTTCCCGTCACGTTCACGCTGACGGTTGCGGGAGCGCCCGGTTTCATCCGCACCCAGGGCTACAAGACCTCGCTAAATCCCGTAGCCTTCAAGGCTGGTGAGATCATCACCTTTTCGACCGCAGCCAGCACCGTCGCACCGCAGCGCCTCAACCTGCAGGAGAACGTCAACGGCGTGCAAATCCTGCAGGCGACAAGTTTCAACGGTATGACGATTCCGTCCACCACGACCTACACCATTTCACAGGATGGGAACTACGAATTTGGCGCTGTCATTGAAAACGTAAGCCCGGCGAGCGGGTCGGGTTTCACCCAGCTCAATGTAACATGTACGCCAACAGCCAATGATGACAACGCCGGCGATAATGACACTGGTGACGGTAACACCGGCGACGATGGTGCTGGTGGCGACAACACTGGTGACGACAACGCCGACAATGATGAAACCGGCAGCAACGACACGAACAATGAAGACTCCGGCGACGATGATACAAGGAATACCAATCTGTCCAAGGCAAGACAGCAGTCGAACATTGCCAGGACGTCGGCGAACATTGTTTATGGCTCCATCGGCTTCACCGGCTTTGGCAGCGCCAAGGCGTCAGCTTTGCTTGAGCGAACGGCTGTGCTGAGCGGGGTTGAATATGATCCTGAATTCGTGAAGCAGGAGGCCAACCGGCGCAAGCGGATGAAGGAACTGCGGTCCCAGATATTCTATCTGGAAACTGAGAAGAATAGCGATCAGCTGACGGTTGAGCACTTGCGGGAAAGACGTGCTGAACTTGAAGACGAACTGGTGAAACTGGACAACGAGGCTGAGCGGGCCTCCGAAACCGAAGTCCGGAACCAAAAGCGCCGAGCGTATGCAACTACTCTGTCTGAGCGATTGAATGTCGATCAGGAGTTGAAGAACATCCATGATCGAAATGCCAGAACCGGCAAAGAGCGTGACGCAATGATCAAGGCTGCCAAGGCCGAACTGCGCCTTCTGGAGAACCCCGTTCATAGTGTACGGGGCCATGTTCAAGGTGTCATTGCGCCGGTTGCCGGACCTGGTATGCCAGCGCGCAACTTTGGCGGCGCAGATCCGAGCGCGTTCCAACTGACCCGGCATGGCGATCAATCCGGCAGTTTTTTTGCCGACCTTGGAAAACTCATGGTGACCCCCGCCCGCGGCCCGGCGCCTTCCCCTCTCGCAGACATCGACATCTGGATCAGCGGCAAAGTATCGATCCTCGATGACGGTTCGGGCGCCGGGCGCGATGGCCATTCCAGCAATATTTCAGCCGGCGGGGCGATGAAATTGTCGGAGCGGTTTGCCATCGCGCTTGAAGTGATGGGACGGTTTGCCGAGATCGACATCGATCGAATCCAATCGAAAACCGACATGAACGGTCTTGGCTTTGCGTTGACCGGCGCCATGGCTGTCACCGACCGGATCAGGCTTGCGGTGACGGGGATCTATGAGCACGGCTGGTTCGACACATCGCTGGCCGGGGCGACGGGCGCATACGATGCCGACCGGTTCGGCGCCAGCGCCCAGCTTTCCGGCACGTTCGATGCCGCCGGTCTTGTGCTTCAGCCGGCGGTCGCACTTTCGTACTCGCACGCCGACGTTGGCGGGTATACCGATTCCACGTCGGTTGCGGTTCCCGGCCAGTCGCTGGAATACGGCAACCTCAATGCAGCCTGACGGTGTCGCGGGTGCTGGAGGGCGGTGAATTGCTGGTCAACTGGCAGCCGTTCGTAACCGCCCGCCTGCATCATGACTTCCGCAAGGAGGATGGCTTTGCCATTGCGCCGAACCTGGTGATCAACGACAGCAATACCAACGGTGAGGTCGGTGGCGGGGCAATGTTCCGGTTCGAGGGTGGAACCAGTGTTTCGCTTGCTGCGACGTACTATGGATTGTTCGGGCGAGGCGCCAACGCGGTCAATGTTGGCGCCAACGTGGGCATTCCATTGAACTGAGCTACTGACCAAGCACTTCGCTTGACGCGACCGCGCCATCGGCGTTGAGCCGGTAGACGAGGGGGACGCCGGTGGCGATTTCCTTTTTGAGGATCTCCTCCGGCGACAGTTTTTCGAGCGACATGACCAATGCCCTCAGCGAGTTGCCATGGGCGGCGACAATCACCTTTTCTCCGGCCAAAACGCGCGGCAGGATTTCTTTTTCAAAGTACGGCAGCACCCGCTCGGCGGTGTCTTTCAGGCTCTCGCCGCCCGGCGGCGGAATGTCGAACGACCGGCGCCAGATGTGGACCTGTTCGTCGCCCCACTTCTTGCGGGCGTCATCCTTGTTCAGGCCGACGAGGTCGCCGTAATTGCGTTCGTTGAGAGCCTGGTTCTTGATGGTTCTCAGGTCCGGCTGATCGAGTTGTTCGAGCATCAGGGTCAGCGTGCGTTGGGCGCGCGACAACAGGCTGGTAAAGGCGATGTCAAATCTTGCCCCCTTGGCCTTCAGGCGGTCACCGGCGGCGATGGCTTCCTCGACGCCTTTTTCCGTCAATCCGGGGTTGGCCCAGCCGGTGAACAGGTTCTTCAGGTTCCACTCGCTTTGTCCGTGGCGCACCAGCACCAGCAGTCGTTCCATGATGCAATCTCCAGATTAATCTTCGCTGAGGCCGAGCACGTCGAGCATGCTGTACAGCCCGGGTTTCTTGTCGGCGGCCCATTGGGCGGCCTTGAGCGCGCCGATGGCGAACAGGTCGCGCGACTGAGCCTTGTGGGTCAGTTCGATGCGTTCTTCAGGTCCGGCAAAGATCACGCTGTGTTCGCCGACAACGCTGCCGCCGCGCAGGGTGGCAAATCCGATGTCGCCGGAATTGCGCGGACCGGTGTGGCCGTCGCGGCTGCGCACAGAGTGCTCCGCCAGATCGATGCCGCGGCCTTCGGCGGCCGCTTCGCCCAGCAGATAAGCGGTGCCGGAAGGCGCATCGACCTTGTGGCAGTGATGCATCTCGAGCACCTCGATATCGAATTCGGCGTCAAGAGCGGCGGCGACCTTCTTGACCATAACTGCCAGAAGGTTGATGCCCAGGCTCATGTTGCCGGACCTGACGATACGGGCATGACGCGATGCGGCTTTCAGCTTGGCCTCATCGGGCGCCGACAGGCCGGTTGTGCCGATGACATGGATGATTCGCGCCTGGGCGGCCAGTTCGGTGAACTCCATGGTCGCAGCGGGCGTGGTGAAATCGATGATGCCGTCGATGCGGGCAAACAGAGGCAGCGGATCGGTGATGACCGGCATGTCCAACTCACCGAGCCCGGCCAGTACACCGATATCGTGGCCGACGTGGGCGGAACCCTTGGGTTCGATGCCGCCGACAAGCTCGCAGCCGGCCGTTTCATGCACCATGCGGGCCAAGGTGCGGCCCATGCGGCCGGCAACGCCGGCGACGGCAAGTTTCAACTCACTCATGACTGGTTTTCCCTATCGAATTCCCGGCGCCGTCATAGCAGGCTGCGGCGAGGCTGAAAAGCCGGGCATTCCAGTTGTCATGTTCATATCGAGTGTTATGGTGATGCACAACGTCAATTGGGGGTGAATTCATGCTTGAGGTTAGACGCGAAGAAACACTTGGGGCCGATGCCCAAACGGTGTGGTCGCTGGTGAGTGATTTCGGCAATATCGCCGACTGGCATCCGGCCTGTTCGGCATCTTCGCAGGACACGGTCGGCGGCGAAGTGCGCCGGACCATTGTCGTCGGCGACGGCGCCCGCCTGATCGAAAGGCTCGACAGCATCGATCCCAATGCCAAGTCGCTCACCTACAGTATCATCGAAGGGCCGCTGCCGGTGGACAACTACACGTCCACGGTGACGGTAGCGGATGCAGACGGCGGTTGCCGGATTGTCTGGAGCGGATCCTTCGACGCAAAGGACGCTCCCGACAAACGGGCAAAGCTCGTCGTTGCCGGGATCTACGAGGCCGGTATCGGCGCACTCAAAAAGCGCTTCGGCTGACGGACCGTCCAGCCTCAGACGCCTTCAACGATCACGATGTCCGCCAAGCCGGCGTTCTCGCGGTGGGCGCGAGCGGATTGATACTCCGGCGAGTTGTAGCAGGCGATGGCGTCGTCATAGGACTCGAACTCGATCACGACGTTACGCGGCTTGCCTTGGCCTTCAAGCTGGGCGTGACGTCCGCCGCGGGCGAGAATTCTGGCATTGAACCTCTTGAAGGCGTCCGGTGCTGCATCGGCATAGAGTTTGTACGGCTCGGCGTCAGTGACCGTCACGTGGGCGATCCAATAGGCTTTCATCTGACCTTGTCCTTTCCATAAGTCATTATTATCATTTATATCTGATCAAACGAGTTGACCAATGGCAGCGGTTTGGTGCCAAATGGAGCGGTCGGCTCTGTCGGCCAATTGGTCTGGCACCAGATTGTCAGAAAACTGTCATGCAGCCGGTGTACCGGCGATATGCAGAAGCTTCAAGCAAGCAAAAAAAGGGAGACGAATTTCTTATGTTGAGACGCACATTTTCCAAATTGACTGTAGGCGTTGCTGCGGCCGCGGCGATGTTTGCCATTGTCGGCGGACCGGCGAGCGCGGAAACGGAGCTGACGGTTTACACCGCCGTTGAGGCGGAAGACCTCAAGCGCTATGCCGAGACATTCAACGCCGATCATCCGGACATCAAGATCAAGTGGGTGCGCGATTCAACCGGCATCGTGACCGCGAAACTGCTGGCGGAAAAGGACAATCCGCAAGCCGACGTTGTCTGGGGGCTGGCTGCGACGTCGCTGCTGCTGCTGAAGACCGAGGGCATGCTGGAAGCTTACGCACCAAAGGGTGTGGAAAAGCTCGATCCCAAGTTCGTCGACAAGTCCAATCCGCCGGCCTGGGTCGGCATGGATGCCTGGGTGGCTGCGGTCTGCTACAACACCGTTGAAGCTGCCAAGCACAATCTGACCCCGCCGAAGTCCTGGAAAGATCTGACCGACGCCCAGTACAAGGGCCATGTGATCATGCCGAACCCGAATTCCTCGGGTACCGGGTTCCTGGATGTCTCGAGCTGGCTGCAGATGTTCGGCAAGGAAGGCGGCTGGGCCTATATGGACGGACTGCACGAGAACATCGCCCGCTACACCCATTCCGGCTCGAAGCCGTGCAAACTGGCGGCTTCCGGCGAAATCCCGATCGGCGTCTCGTTTGCCTTCCGCGGTGCCAAGTCGAAAGCAGCCGGTGCGCCGCTTGAGATCATCGTGCCGGAAGAAGGCGTTGGCTGGGACATGGAAGCCACGGCCATCGTCGCCGGTACGTCCAAGCTGGATGCCGCCAAGACGCTGGTTGACTGGTCGATCACCCAGAAGGCCAACGAGATGTACAACACCGGTTACGCGGTCGTCGCCATGCCTGGCGTCGCCAAGCCGGTCGAGCACTTCCCGGCGAACCTGCTGGAAAAGATGATCGACAACGACTTCGAGTTTGCGGCCAACAATCGGGCCGAAATCCTGAAGGAGTGGGCCAAGCGCTATGACAGCAAGTCGGAGCCCAAGGGCTAAGACTGCGGTCAACGACGATCCAGGCAGGCGGTGCGGTTCGTCCGCATCGCCTGCTAAAGTTTGGCGATATAGACAGGCAACATACATTTTCCGGAACGGCTGAAGATCATGCGGGATGACCGCCAACCTTATCTGCGTATTCGCGACCTGCTGAAGAAGTTCGGCAATTTCACCGCACTGCAGGATATTTCGCTGGATATCGAGGACGGCGAGTTCGTCTGTTTTCTCGGCCCCTCGGGGTGCGGCAAGACGACCTTGCTGCGGGCGATTGCCGGTCTTGATATCCAGACGGCCGGAACGATCGAACAGGCCGGCAAGGACGTATCGGCACTGCCGCCGTTCGAGCGTGACTTCGGTATCGTGTTCCAGTCCTATGCGCTGTTTCCGAATCTGACGGTGCAGCGCAACGTGGCTTACGGCCTTGAGAATCAGGGCATCGGCCGTAGCGCTATCAGCACGCGTGTCGGCGAACTGCTGGACCTGGTGGGTCTTCCCGATCAGGGTAAAAAGTATCCGGCGCAATTGTCCGGCGGTCAGCAGCAGCGCGTGGCGCTTGCGCGCGCACTGGCGACCTCGCCGGGATTGTTGCTGTTGGATGAACCGCTGTCGGCGCTGGATGCAAAGGTGCGGGTGCATCTGCGCCATGAGATCAAGTCGCTGCAGGAGAGCATCGCTGTGACGACGATCATGGTGACGCACGATCAGGAAGAGGCCCTGGCGATGGCCGACCGGATCGTGGTGATGAACCATGGCGTCATCGAGCAGGTTGGCACCCCGGCGGAGATTTACGGCGAGCCTGCAACCCTGTTCGTTGCCGACTTCATCGGCGAGATGAACCAGGTTAGCGGGCAGGTGAGTGGGCCGGACAAAGTGAAGCTCGGCGATCTGGATCTGAAATGCCCCGGGCACGGGTTCGAAAACGGTTCTGAGGTCATTGTCGCCGTTCGTCCCGAGGACATTGTTCCGCACGGTCGCGGCGGGCAGGCGTCCGGCGGCGAGAATGCCGTCAAGACACCGGGCAATGCGTTTCAGACGACGATCGGCGATATGGAGTTTCTCGGCTCGTACTGGCGGGCCGAAATGACCGGCGGCAAGATGGGGACGCAAAAACTGATCGCCAACGTGTCGATCAACGCGGTGCGGCGCATGGGGCTTGCGCCCGGCAAGACCATCAAGGTCGAGCTTCCCGTCGACCGGTTGAAGATTTTTGCGCCCGGCATCTGAGATGGCGACAACCACAGCACATTCCGGGCCGGCGCGCGCCACCATCAAACCCTCACTGAGCCGCGACGACATCATCATGCGGGTGTTCATGCTGGTGATCGCGTTCTACCTGATCGTCACGCTGGTGCTGCCGCTCTATGCGATGATGTCGAAGTCGTTCTCGACCTATCACCTCGATCTGTCGGCCTATGCCTTTCAGGTCGATGAGGGCGACGGCTGGGGGCCGGAGCGGACCGGCGAGGCGATAGCGGCCGACCTCGAAGCGGGCACCGTGGAGCTGGGAGCGGTCTCCGGCGACACGCGGATGGCGGCAACCAAGCTGTTCACCGATTTCTCGTTCCGGGCGAAAACCATGTACCGTGCCCGCATCGTCAAGGACGGCGGCGTCATGCTGTTCGGCTCGGAACGCATCGCCGATGCGGAATGGCACGCGTATTCGTCGAACGATTTCCGCCGCCTCACCCTGCGGCCGGTGAAGTCGAGCGGCATCGGCAACTACATCCGCTATTTCTCGACCCCGGCGCTGTTTCGCTCGATCTTCAATTCGATCTTCATCGCCACCATCTCGACGATCATCACGGTGACCATCGCATTCGGTTTCGCCTACGCGCTGAACCGTTCGATGATGCGGTTCAAGGGTGTCTTCCGGATGATCGCCATGGTGCCGATCCTGGTGCCGTCGCTGCTGCCGGGCATCGCGCTGGTCTATCTGTTCGGCAACCAGGGGGTGATCAAGGAGCTGCTGTTCGGTTATTCGATCTACGGGCCGATCGGCATCGTCATCGGCTCGGTGTTCTTTACGCTGCCGCACGCCTACATCATCATCCAGACGGCGCTGTCGATCTCCGATGCCCGGCTGTATGAGGCCGCGGTGGCGCTGAGGGCGAGCCCGTGGAAAACGTTCTGGACGGTGACCATTCCCGGCGCCCGCTATGGCCTGATCTCGGCGGCGTTCGTGGTGTTCAACCTGGTCATCACCGACTTCGGCCTGCCCAAGGTGATCGGCGGCCAATACAACGTGCTCGCCGTCGACATCTACAAGCAGGTGATCGGCCAGCAGAACTTCGAAATGGGCGCGGTGGTCTCGGTGATCCTGCTGGTCCCGGCACTCTTGGCGTTTACCATCGATCGGATCGTGCAGCGCCGGCAGGTGGCGCTGCTGACGGCGCGCTCGGTGGCGCTGGAGCCGAAACCCGATCCGAAGTTCGACCGGCTGTGCCTGATCTATTGCTCGCTGGTCGCCCTGTTCATTCTCGGCCTGCTCGGCATGTGCCAGTTCGCGGCGGTGATCAAGTTCTGGCCCTACGATCTGTCGCTGTCGCTCAACAACTACAATTTCGACGTGATGGACGGCGGCGGCTGGGCGAGCTACTGGAACTCGATCAAGATGGCCCTGTGGACGGCGGCGATTGGCAGCTGCGTGATCTTCCTGGGCGGCTACATGGTGGAAAAGACCAGCGGCTTCAAAACCGGGCGCGGACTGTTCCAGATGATGGCGATGATGCCGATGGCGATTCCGGGCATGGTGCTGGGCCTGGCCTATATCTTCTTCTTCAACAATCCCAACAACCCGCTCAACTTCATGTATGCCACGCTCGGCATCCTGGTGATCTGCTCGATCACCCACTTCTACACCGTCGGCCACCTGACGGCGCTGACGGCGCTCAAGCAGATGGACGGCGAATTCGAGTCGGTGTCGGCATCGCTCAAGCAGCCGGTGTGGAAGCTGTTCTCGCGGGTCACGGTGCCGGTGTGCCTGCCGGCCATTCTCGACATCTCGATCTACATTTTCGTCAACGCAATGACCACGGTGTCGGCGGTGGTGTTCCTGTATTCGCCGGACACCACGCTGGCCTCGGTGGCGGTGCTCAACATGGACGATGCCGGCGACATCGCGCCCGCCGCGGCGATGGGCATGATGATTTTCTACACCAACGCCTTTGCCCGGCTGGTGCACCTGGCGCTGAGCCGCGGGGTGCTGGCCAGGACCCAGGCCTGGCGGCGGCGGTAGGGCGAGGGGTTCTTGTTTTCCGCGTGGTTTGTTTGTTTTCCGCCCCGGCGTCCGCCGGGCCGTCCGCTCACGTCGCTTGCGCTCCTGCCACGGAGGGAGTGCGGGTTCGATACAGTTCCGGGTTGTGGCCCAGCGGAGCGTCTTGGGTTGAGATACGCCGAGGCGGCGCACGGCTGTGCGATCCGCCGGCCTTGCGGCTTGCGGGGTTGAAGGCGACAGGTTCGAGCGGAGCGCCCTGGTGCGGCACTTGTCCGGATCGATATATCTTCGTTCTGCCAGAGCCGGACTTGTCCGCCGGCTCCGTTTTAAAGTGCCGCGGCACTCCGCTCCGGTGATCGGGGCTGGCAATCGGCCCCAGGCTCCGGTCCTGCTTCCTGCCATGCCGGTGAGTGTTCGCAGAGCCCCGCGCCAATGCTGCGGTGCGCACGATATGACGCGACCCGCCCCACCGCCCAGGCCGCTGCCAGCCTGAACCTCACACGTTTCGCGGCTGCCCCGGACAGAGGGAAGAACTCCCCGAGCGCTGGGCGCACCGCGCGCAAAACCGTGCCGGGGTGTTTTGCACCCCTTGGATACCGATCGGAAATGGCTGAAACCAGCACCGTCATACCAGACACCTGTTCACGTTCACGGCCTCAAGCCAGCGTTGCTGCCGGCAGCCCCGAGCGCCTCGCGGCCGTCCCCGGGGCGGAGGACCTCGTCAAACCTCTGGATGATGATGCGCCTTCGTAAACCGCACCCCTCCAGACACCGCCTCCCACCCGATATCAGAGCGACCTAGGATACCACCTGTGTGGGTGGAAGGTGTGGGGAGGGTAGAGGATGTTAGGAATTGTGTCAAGAACAAAAAAGGAACGATTGAGAATCTATCTATTTCGGCTTTGGGCGGGAAGCAGTCTTTGCTGCGAATGCAAACCAGTCCGGGCACCATGTCCAAAGTTGACATTGAGCAGAGCTGTTGGGCAT
>JAHEJE010000359.1 GCA_024639035.1 Alphaproteobacteria bacterium | reverse complement strand
AATGCACCGGACTCAACGCTCATTCCATCTGATCTCGCAACAATCGCCCCCGGTCAATCCCGGAGGCACCACCGGCACCGCTTGACACCGCCGATTGAACACGGCGTCTGTCTCACACTGTTCCAGCGCTCTGATCGATTTGCAACAACAACCTCGAAATCCCACAATTCGGCCCACTCAGCGTTGACATCTCAGCTTTGATATCTGAACGTGCCTGTCGTGTGAGTCTGGCAGCACGGGTTCTGGCGTGTTTCGACGCCGGCGGCGATTGAACCGAAGCGCGGTGCGCGCGCGCGAGTGAGTAAACGAGAAGTCGAGGGGCGCCGAATGAGTGAGAGCAGGCTTGGCCGTTTAGGCATCAAAGCCGGATCAATGGCAGGCGCCGCTCTCGTTGCGGCGGCGATGTTCGCCGGCCCGCCCGTCTCAGCCGAAACACTGGCCCAGGCCCTGGCCTCCGCTTACACCAACAATCCCACGCTGCGCGCCGAACGGGCCCGCCAGCGCGTCACCGACGAGCAGGTTCCCCAGGCTCTTTCCGACTGGCGCCCCACCGTCGTTGCCAATGGCGATGCCGGTGTTCAGCACACCGACACCTCCGGTCCAGGCAATGCGGCAAACACCGAACCGGCAGGTTTGTCAATTCAGCTGACCCAGCCGCTGTTCCGCGGATTGCGCACCATCAACCAGACCAAGGCGGCCGAGGCCAACGTGCGCGCAGGGCGGCAGAGCCTCCTATCGGTTGAACAACAGTTGCTGTTCGATTCCGCCAGCGTCTTCATGGACGTCATTCGCGATCGCGTGATCGTTGGTCTGCGGCGCAAGAATGTATCGTTCCTCGGCGAGCAGTTGCGCGCTGCCAACGCCCGCTTCGAGGTCGGCGAAATCACCCGTACCGATGTGTCCCAGGCCAACGCCAGGCAATCGCTGGCCCGCTCCAACCTGGCCAACGCCCGGTCCAACCTGCAGAACAGCCGGGCAAACTATGTCCGTCTGATCGGCCATCCGCCGGGCAAGCTGACGCGCGCAAAGGTCTTGCGCCGCCTGCCCAAGACCCTGCAGCACGCCGTGGCGGTCGCCGAGCGCACCAACCCGCGCATTCTGGCCGCGGTCCATTTCGAAGTGGCCTCGCGCCACAACATAGACGTCGCCAAGGGCAACCTGCTGCCGACCCTTTCGCTGCAAGCTCAGTACCAGCTTCGCAACGACCCTTCGACTTTCACCAGCACCAGCGAAACCGCCGTCGTGTCCGGCGTCCTGTCGGTTCCGCTTTACCAGTCCGGCAGGGTTTTCTCGCAGGTCCGCCAGGCCAAGCAGACGGCCAGCCAGCAACGCCTGGAAGTGCTCGAGGCGCGCCGCGCGGTGCGCGAACGGGTCGTGTCGAGCTGGCACGCACTGGTCGCCACGCGCCAGACGATCCGCTCGTTCTCAGATCAGGTCCGCGCCAATCGTTTTGCCCTGGAAGGCGTGCGTCAGGAGGCTCTCGTCGGGTCGCGTACCACGCTCGACGTTCTCGATGCCGAGCAGGAACTGGTCGACAGCCAAATCTCCCTTGCCGGCGCCCGCCGTGACAACATTGTCGCCGCCTATCTGCTGCTTGGCGCCATCGGCAAGCTGACCGCCGCAGACCTCAGACTGCCGGCGCCGATCTACGATCCCTCGGCCCACTACGACGCCACCCGCGACCGCTGGTTCGGCACCGACACCGAGACCGTCGAGTAGCTCGGTTACATCCCAAAAGAACTGCCCCGGCAATGCGTTGGTGCGAAAACGCGACTCAAGATTTCAGGTGAGGAAACCCGGCTAAAGCGGTTCAGAACAACTCGGTCACGATCCCCGAATTCTCCTGCACGAGCTGGGCCCCGGTGCGCCATACATCGCCGCCCTGCCACTCCCGTTTCAGATCATTTCGCCACTGCTCCGATATGTCGGGATGGTTGAAATAGCGCGCAAAGAACCGCTCCGCCAGCGCCCTGCGCTCGCGTTCGGGCACATCTTCTTCTTCATCGGTGACGAAGTTGACGAACCTGGGTTGGTGAAACATCCACTTCGACGTCGCCGCCGCCGTGCGCCGCTTGCCGGTCATGAAGATCGGCACGCACATCGACAGGCATATCCCGTTCGGTCCGACCCGGGTGTCGATCTGGTGGCTGCGGCTCATTTCGTCGATCAGGTCGACCAGCTTGCGGCCCTCGTACAGCGCGCCGCCGCGTGAACTCAGATCGATCACGAACCGTCCGGTCCGCCCACCCCATTCATCGAACGCCTCGCGAAACCGCTGCACCATCGGAACGTCGATATCGTGATGCCAGGACAGCACGACGGCGCGGTCGCCACCATCGAGTTGCCGCACAACCAGGCGGCCCTTGTCCTCGAACACCGCGCTCTGGTGCCGCCAGTAGAGGCCGCCGGCAATCGCAATCGCCAGCACGAGCAGGATCTTGATTGTCCTGTCCGCCAGCATCCCTAACGCCGCATGAGTGACTTCAGCTCGACCTCCGGATCGGCCAGTTGATCGGGATCGACGTCGGTGCCCATCGCCAGCAGACGCCGCGCCACCGCGACATCGCGCACCGCGTTGACCGCCGCCATGGCGGCCAGCTTGCCCTGCTTGAGATAGAACAGGCTGAACGACCCATCCTCCGAGGAACCGCGCATGACCGCACCGTCGAAGCTGTCCGGCAGGCCGAGCATCTGCAGGTTGACGCCGTACTGATCGGACCACCCCCATGGCGTGTCGCTGTAGGCATCCTCGCGCCCGGCGATGATCTTGCCGGCGGCCATGCCC
>JAHEJE010000358.1 GCA_024639035.1 Alphaproteobacteria bacterium | reverse complement strand
GTCGATGTGCCGATCGCCAAGCTGATCGGTGTCGTGCTGGCCGCGGGGCTTGCCGGCGGCGTGATCCTGTTCATGAAAAAATCACGGATGGGTCAGGCGATCCGGGCGACGGCGCAGAACCCGCGTGCCGCCCGTGTCATGGGCATCAATACCGACAAGGTGTACGGCTTCACGTTCTCGCTCAACGCGGCGATCTGCGGGGCGGCCGGGGCGATCATCGTCATGGTGTGGCTGATCCAGCCGTTCTACGGCATCACCTATTCGGTGCGCTCGTTCGTCATCGTCACGGCGGCGGGACTTGGCAATCTGCCCGGAGTGATTGCCGCCGGCCTCGGTATCGGCGTGCTGGAGCAGTATGGCGCCCATGTTTTCGGCATCGGGTATCAGCAGGCGATTGCGGTTCTGCTGCTGCTGCTGGTGTTGCTGGTGCGGTTGCTGCAGCAGCGGCGCAAGCGCCAGGTGTTGAAGTAGGCAAGGTGTCATGAACAAGATCATTCTCTACGCCATTCTGCTGATTGCGACGGCCCTGGCACCGTTCCTGTTCCCGGCCTATGGCACGCAGCTTGCCACCTTGTGGCTGATGGTCATCGTGGCGCTGACCTGGGATATCACCGGCGGCCAGATGGGCTACAACTCGCTCGGCAACATCTTCTTTTACGGAACCGGAATGTATGTTGCCGCGGTTGTCGCCATCGCCATGGTGCATTCGGTATCGGACTATACCGATGCATCCGGCGGCGGGACCTTTCAGTTCACCGATGCGCAGTATTTCACCGGCTTGTTTGTCGGCATGATTGCCGCCGGGCTGTTCTGCTCGGTGTGCGCCGTTGTCATCGGCTTCATCACCTTCGGTTTGCGCGGTCCGTATTTCGCCATTGGAACGCTCGGCGTGGCGATTGCCGCCGGCGAGCTTGTGTCCAACTGGGATTGGGTCGGCGGCGGCCAGGGCATCGCGCTGCCGGTCTATCCGGGCGATCTGGATACCGGCAAGGTGTTCTTCTATTTCCTGTTCGCGGCGACCGGCATCGCGCTGTTCGTGTTCGTCAAATGGCTTTACGGCACCCGCTTCGGGCTGGCGCTCAACGCCATTCGCGACGATGAGGACAAGGCCGAGGGCATGGGGCTGCACACCATGCGCACCAAGCTGACGGCCTGGGCGCTGGCGGCATTCTTCGTCGGCATTGCCGGGGCGATCTCTGCCTTCCAGCTGATCCACTTCGAGCCGCTGGAGACGGCCTATCAGACCATCAACCTGGGCATCTTCATGGTGGTATGCGTTCTGCTCGGCGGCAAGGGCACCTTGTGGGGGCCGGTGGTCGGCGCGGTTGCCTTCCACCTGTTCAAGGAAGTGACGTGGAACTACTTCCTCGGCTGGCAGTGGGTGGCGCTGGGGGCGCTGATCGTGATTACCGTCGTCTACTTCCAGGACGGCCTGCTTGGGTGGCTGCAGCGAATGAGACCGGAGTGGTTCGGCCTGACGGTCGACAAGTCCGGCGGCAAGACGGAGGCGGCGCAATGAGCAACGCCGGTGCGGGGAACAACATCATCGAGGTTCGCGGCGTCTCGAAGCGTTTCGGCGGGGTGATCGCCAACCAGGGCATCTCGCTCGATGTCAAGCAGGGCGGCATCACCGGGCTGATCGGGCCGAACGGGTCAGGCAAGACGACGTTGTTCAATTCCATCGTCGGGTTTCATCCGATTGACGAGGGTTCGATCAGTTTCGAAGGCAAGGAAATCTCCACCCTGCAGGTCCAGCAGATCGCCCGGCTCGGGCTGTTGCGCACCTTCCAGCAGACACGCATCTACGGCAAGATGAACTGCGTGCAGAACATGCTGATCTCGATCCCGCACCGCCGCGCCAAGTTCATGGATATGTTTGCACCGCACTCCAAGGCGGACCACGACAAGGCGCTGTCGCTGCTTGAGTTCGTCGGGCTCTATGAAAAGCGCAATCTGCTTGGCGGCGATCTGTCGTTCGGCCAGCAGAAGCTTTTAGAATTCGCCATGGCGCTGATGAACGAACCGTCGGTGCTGATGCTCGATGAGCCGACGGCGGGGATCAATCCGACGCTGATCAACGGGCTGATCGACCGGCTGAAAAAAGCCAACGAGGAATTTGGCATCACGCTGTTCGTTATCGAGCACAACATGCGGGTGATCATGAATCTGGCTGACCATATCTACTGCCTGGCGCATGGCGAACTTCTGGCCGACGGCGCGCCGGACGACATACAGAGCGACCAGCGCGTCATTGACGCTTATCTGGGGGCGCACTGACCATGGTCCGAACGCCGAAGAAACCGGCCAACAAGGCCGCGAAGAAACCATCCACGGCCACAGCCAAGAAGCGGGCGTCGGGTTATCACACCGGCTCGGTCGATGTGGTCATGTCGGTCGATGCTGTGGCGCGCGAGGCGGCGAAGATTTCCGATGGCGCACCCAAGCCGGAAGAGCTGGCGGCAATGGTTGCGGGCGAGCCGTTCGTGTCGATCGAGCACCTGCGGGCCGGCTATGGCCGCATGGAGATTCTGCACGATTTCGACCTGCGGGTCGGCAAGGGCCAGTCGCTGTGCCTGATCGGGCCGAACGGGGCCGGCAAGTCGACCGTGCTGCATTCGATCTTCGGCTTCACCAACATCTTTTCCGGCAAGATCGTCGTCGGCGGCACCGATGTGACCGCACTCAAACCGAACGACAAGCTGAAGACCGCCGGCATTGCCTACATCCTGCAGGACAACTCGGTGTTCCCCGATATGACGGTGGAAGAGAACCTGTGGATGGGCGGGTTTCTGAAGG
>JAHEJE010000073.1 GCA_024639035.1 Alphaproteobacteria bacterium | reverse complement strand
GACATAGGCCCACCATGAGCTGTTCATCATCTCCAGCAACTGGCCGTACTGTCTGTCGTTCAGCGGCTGCTGCCAGTCCTGGATCAGCCGAACCTCGCGGCCGGCGACGGCAAAACCGGCATAGGCAAGAACCGGGATCAGAATCGCAGCACCGAATGCGACCGGCCTGAAGCGCCGGTACCAGGGCTTGAGCTGCAGCAGATGGTGAATGCCGATGCAACCGTGCAACCAGACCAGGGCGATCAGGGCCAGCTGGGTGTAGGCAAAGCCCGGCCACAGGACATGCAGCGCGTGAATGTAGTTGTCGTTGACGCCGAACATCTCGTGGGCAAAGCGCATGCCGATGATGTGCTTGAACAGCAACAGCGGAATGGTCACGCCGAACGCCAGCTGAACAAGCTCGACGCTGGACAGGCGCCAGGTCCGGCGCTGGGAGAACTTCGTCAGGCCGAGCACGATGTGCACCACCAGCGCGGACGCCAGGATGACGGTGCCCGGCAGGCTGCGGGTCACGGCCACGCGCCAGGCGCGGACATCTTCCATGGCATCGACGGACACCAGACCAAGGGCGTGGTTGAGCAGATGTGTCGCCGCAAAGGCAAACAGGATCGAACCGGTCACGGCGCGCAGGCGTTGGCTGGATAGTGTGGCAATCACTGCGGCTTCCGATTCAACTGGTTGCAAAATTTCGCGGTGCGGCGATTATGCCGCTTTGTACCTGCAAGGTCACCGCGCAATATTGAACATTCATGTGATGCGCCTTGGGCGGGACGGGAACAGGAGTCGTTTATGTTGCATGACCGGATCGAGCCGCGGTGGGTGGATGCCTTTGCTGAAGTGTTCGACCTGTGCCGCATCACCGGCCGCGAAACGGTCGCGGTGCTGAGCGAGAGCCAGTCGCGGGTGCTGAACGTCGAACTGACCGAGTTGGCGCTGGCCCGGCTGACCGCGCAGCGCTACGGGGTCAGGGTTCCAACCCCCGGCCAGACCGCGCCGGTGCCGGTGCGCTCGACCGGCGCCAGCCAGGTGCTGAACAATCAGGCCGGCGCCGTGGCGGCCCTGAAGGCCGCCGATGTGATCATCGACCTGACCGTCGAGGGGTTGCTGCATGCCCCGCAGATGGGCGAAATCCTCAAAAGCGGCGCGCGGGTGATGATGATTTCCAACGAGCACCCGGATGCGCTGGAGCGGCTGGTGCCCAAGCCGGAGATGAAAGACCAGGTGAAGGCGGCGGTTAAACGCTGCCGGGCCGCCAGCAAGATGACCGTCACGTCGGCTGCCGGAACCGACCTCACGGTCGACTTTTCCGGTGCGATCACCGCCGGGGTGTGGGGCTGGACCGACCGGCCCGGCACCGTGGCCCATTGGCCGGGCGGTGTGGTGGTGAGCTTTCCCAAGGCCGGCACGGTGAACGGCCGGCTGGTGCTCGATGCCGGCGATGTCAACCTGACCTTCAAGCGCTATCTGGAGCGGCCGGTGGTGCTGACGCTTGAGGATGACTACGTAACCGCGATCGACGGTGCGGGCACCGATGCCGAACTGATGCGGCGCTACCTGGCTGCCTGGGGCGATCGCGACGCCTATGCCACCAGCCACGTCGGCTGGGGCATGAACCGCGATGCCCGCTACGAGGCGCTGACCATGTACGACCAGCGCGACACCAACGGCACCGAGCTGCGCTGTTTTGCCGGCAACTTCCTTTACTCGACCGGCGCCAACGAATTTGCCAACCGCTACACGCAGGGCCATTTCGACCTGCCGGTGCGCGGCTGCACGATCACGCTGGACGGCGTGGATGTGGTCCGCGACGGCGAAATG
Source organism: Alphaproteobacteria bacterium (assembly GCA_024639035.1). Lineage (GTDB taxonomy): Bacteria > Pseudomonadota > Alphaproteobacteria > Rhizobiales > Aestuariivirgaceae > JAHEJE01. The sequence goes on along the minus strand of JAHEJE010000073.1, from coordinate 8,601 downwards.
CAGGAGCCCGGGTGATGCCCCTGCCCGTCTATGCCGTTCCGGGCATCGGCTCGGATCATACGATGTATGATGGCATGGCCGCGTATCTTGGCGGCGGACGCGAACTGATCGGCTGGAACCTGCCTGGCTACGGCGATGCGCCGGCGCTCGCCGGCTACGGGTTCAGCGATCTTGCCAAACTGTTGGGCGGAGAAATGGATCGGCGCGGGCACGACCGTGCCCATTTGCTCGGTCATTCGATCGGCGGCATGGTGGCGCAGGAATTCGCCGCACTCCACCCGACGCGCGCGGCCAGCCTGATGCTGTCGGCGACAACGGCGCAGTTCGGCAGCCGCGACGGTTCGTTCCAGAAGCAGTTTCTCGCCGACCGACTGGCGCCGCTCGATGCCGGCATGAGCATGGCCGAGCTGGCAGCAACATTCATGCCCGACCTGGTCGGCGGCAAGATCGGTCGCGACGAACTCGACAAGGCGATTGCCGGCATGGCGAACATTCCCGAGCCCGCCTACCGGGCGGCGATGCACTGCCTCGTCACCTTCAATCGGCGGGCGGAAGCCGAGGCGCTCACCTGCCCGGTGCTGCTGCTGGCCGGCGAACTGGACGGCAATGCACCGCTCAAAACGATGCAGCGGATGACGGAATTCATGCCGGGCAGCGAGATCCATGTGTTCGAAGGCGTCGGGCACATGGCACCGATCGAGGTGCCGAATGCGTTTGCCGGTGCGATCAGTGCTTTCCTGGGAAAGGTGGAATGATGCAGGATCCAAGTGTTACCATCGAGGATGCACCGATCTTCGATCCCGTTGCCTTCAGGCTGACCGACAAGGAGGCCAAACTGACCGCAACGGCGCGCGATCTCGGCCAGCGGCTGTTCGCCGGGCGTGCCGAGCGTTATGACCGCGAGGCCATTTTCCCGACCGAGAACTATCGCGACATGGCCGAGGCCGGCCTGCTCGGCATCTGTATTCCCGAGGATCAGGGCGGCGCCGGGGCGGACTTCCGCGCTTACGCCATAACTGCCGCCGAGATCGGCCGCTACTGCGGGGCAACGGCGCTGACCTGGAACATGCACGTGTGTTCGACGCTGTGGTCGGGCCCGTTGTCGGACGACCTGGAGATGTCGCAAGCCGACCGCGAAGGCCATCTTGAGCGCCGGGCCATGCACTACAGGCGCATCGTCGAGGGCGGCAAGATCTACGCCCAGCCGTTCTCCGAGGGCGGTGCGGCGGCGGCCGGCGTGGTGCCGTTTTCAACCAACGCAAAGAAAGTCGACGGCGGCTGGGTGATCAACGGCAAGAAGATATTCGCATCGCTGTCGGGCAGCGCCGACTACTACGGCGTGCTGTGCGGCGAGATCAAGCCGAACGAGAAACCGTCGCGCAAGGACACCATGTACATCGCCGTGCCTGCCAGTGCCGAGGGCGTCGAAGTGGTCGGCGACTGGGACCCGCTCGGCATGCGCGGCACGGTTTCGCGCACCCTTGTGTTCAACGACGTGTTCGTCGACGACGACGAGGCGCTGATGCCGCGCGGCGTCTACTACCAGGCAGCAACGCGCTGGCCGCACATGTTCATGACCCTGTCACCGACCTACATGGGGCTGGCCCAGGCGGCCTATGACTTTACCGTCAATTACCTGCGTGGCGAATGGCCGGGCCTGCCGCCGGTCAAGCGGCGGATGTATCCGACCAAACAGATCGCCGTGGCCCAGATGCGGGTGATGCTGGAGCAGACCAAGGCGCTGTGGTTTCAGGCGATCTCGGAGGCCTGCCCGGACCCGAGCGAGGACCAGGTGCTGCGGGCCTATGCGGCGCAATTCACGGTGATGGAGAACGCCAACGAGTTGGCGCAACTGGCGATCCGCACCTGCGGCGGCCAGTCGATGCTCAAAACCCTGCCGCTGGAACGGCTCTACCGCGATTCCCGCTGCGGTTCGCTGATGCTGCCGTGGACGGCGGAGATCTGCCTCGACCGGATCGGCCGGCAAGGGCTGTACAAGCCCGGCGAGACGGATGAGTGATATCGCAGCGTCACCGGACACCTGCGCAATCCTCCTTTCCCTCCCCCAGAAAGGGGGAGGGTTAGGGAGGGGGTTGACGGCGGTGCGTCTACTTGAAGATTTTCAGTTGCTTCACCGCCATCAACCCCCATCCCGACCTTCCCCCGTTCTGGGGGAAGGAGATTTGTTTCCATCGGTCGAAAACCACTGGAGCGTCCTGCATTGAGCACGATCGCCGACTGGATAGCGCAGCACGCCCGAATGCAGCCGGGTGCAACCGCGCTCGTCGATGATTTCGGCGCGCTGACCTATGGCGAGCTGGACAGCCGCATTGCGGCGGCGGCGAACTGTCTACACAGGGAGCACAAGATCGCGCGCGGCGAGGTGATCGCCTGGCTCGGTCACAATCTCAGCGAACAGATCATCGTGACCTTTGCTGCGGCCCGGATCGGGGCAATGATCGTGCCACTGAACTGGCGGCTGGCGGCGCCGGAACTGGCCTACATCGTTCAGGATGCCGGGGTGAAGGTGCTGGCCTACCAGGCCGCCTATAGCGAAACGGTGCCGGTGTTGATGAACGCCGCCAACGCCTGCCGGGCCGTCGCGGCGCCGGACCTGCCGCTGCACGGTGGCGGCGATGCCGGTGGCGGGCAGATGGATGATCCGCTGCTGCTGGTCTACACTTCCGGCACCACCGGACGGCCCAAGGGCGCGGTACTCAGCCAGCATGCCGTGGAAGTGAATGCGCTCAACGCCATCGACATGCACGACATGACGGCGGCGGATCATGTGCTGACGGTGTTGCCGATGTTCCACGTCGGCGGGCTCAACATCCAGACACTTCCGGCGCTCAGGTGCGGGGCAAGGGTGCGGCTGCACGAACGTTTCGACCCGGGCCGGGTGCTTGCGGCAATCGCCGACGACCGCCCTACCCTCACCTGCCTGGTGCCGGCGACGATCCAGGCTCTTCACGCGCACCCCGGTTGGGAAGACACCGATGTCACCTCGCTGCGCGCCGTCGCAACGGGCTCGACCGACGTGCCGCTGGAGTGCATCGCCGCCTTCCAGGACCGCGGGGTGCCGGTCATACAGGTCTACGGCTCGACGGAAACCGGGCCGGTGTGCATGTATCAGCGGCCCGATGAGGCGTTTGCCTCAACCGGCTCGATCGGGCGGTGCGGCGCGCACAGCGACATCCGTATCGTCGGCCCGGACGGCGACGACTTGCCGGACGGGGAGCCCGGCGAAATCCTGGTGCGCGGCGGCAACGTGGCCAGCGGCTACTGGCACGATGATGCAGAAACCGCCTCGGCTTTCCGAGACGGCTGGTTCCACAGCGGCGATGTAGGCTGGCGCGACGCGCATGGGCAGTACTGGTTCAAGGACCGGCTCAAGCATGTGATCATTTCCGGCGGCGAGAACATCTACCCGGCCGAGCTTGAGCGGGTGCTGCGCAGCCTGCCCGGGGTACGCGAGGCTTCGGTCGTCGGCCAGGCGGACGCGCGCTGGGGCCAGGTGCCGGTGGCGGTGGTGGCGGTCGACGACGGCGGTCCCGATGCGGACGGCATTGTGGCCGGCTTTCGGGGCCGGCTGGCGCGCTACAAACACCCCAGGAGCGTCGTGTTCACCGACGCCCTGCCGCGCAATGCGATGGGCAAGGTGGTGATCGAAGCGGTTCAGGCGCTAGCGGCGCGGGCACTGGGCGACGGCTGATCAGACGACGCCGGCATCCTTGAGATCGGCCATGTCGAGCATGAGTTGATGGCCGCGAATACGCGAAAACACCTGATCGATGAAATCGGCGATCTCGGCGCGCTCTTCCGGCGGGATGTAGGATGAGTCCTTCTTCAGGAATTTGCGGAACGAGAACGAGTCGCGCTCGACGAATTCGAGAGCATCGGTGGTCAGCGCCGGCAGCACGATCTCGCAACCGGTGCTGAGTGCGGCGTAGTCGGCGGCGATGCGGATGTTGTCGAGCACGTTGCCGATGGCCTCGTTGCGCACCAGGACGAACAGATCCGGGTCCCATTGGGAAAGCAGTTCGCTGGCGGCGACCACCGATTCCGCCGTGCGGTCGACCAAGAAAGCGGTGATGCAATCGTAACCGGCCTCGGCGGCTTCATTGACGAAGCGAATGTCGGAAATGATCTTGAAGAACCGGTTCAGGTGCCGGGCCGGCAGATCGATGACGTGGTCGTGATCCGGGGCACCCAGAATGGTGTCGAACAGTTTGATCTGGTCCTGGGTGTTGGCCAGGTCGACGATCTCGGCTTCCAGGGGATACCACCGCGATATTCCGCCATAAGGGCTGTCGGCATCGAAGATGGTGAATTTACGGCCGACGGTCTGGAGATAGTCGGCATAGCACCGGGCAAGCAGCGTCTTGCCGTTGCGCGTCTGGTTTGAACAGACGATGTATATCTTCGATCCGCCCTGTCCAGGCATCCACCCGATCCCCGGTTATTGCCTGCGCCCGCCCGGCCCGCCGGGACCGGTGCGGAGCGCAGTTTTTCTTTTTTAAACGCGCGACTGCGCTACTTGCCAGACTTGTCGCGGTCGCCGGCCAGGACCCGTTTGATCAGGTCCAGGTGCTCCAGTTCGCTGTCGAGATCACTGATCCACTTGCGGGTATAGCCGCGCAGCACGAACGAGAAATTGCCGGCATCGCCGCTTGCTTTCTTGTTGTCGATGAAATCCTTGTAGGTGACACCGGCGAGATCGACCTGCTCGTAGGCCATTTCGTTGAGCTTGGGTACGTCGATTTCCTTGGCGTCGGGAATGTTGGCGAAATACTTCTTGTAGGTCTTTTCGTCCCACTCGAAGAAATTGGTGTCGTTGATGAAATTGCGCGCCAGCACGTAATCGATGCCGTCGGTGTATTTCGCGATCTCGGCGATCTCGTCGAGCGAGGCGACGGCGGAACCGACGACATGGAACAGACCGAGGTTGAACTCGCCGCTGCGGGCCGCCTCAAGGGCACCGATCTTGTCGAAGGTATCAAGGGCCAGCGACAGGTTGCCGGCCTTCAGGTCGACGATGGTGACATTGACCTTGGCGGTCTCCAGGGTGTCGAGGATGCGCATCTGATCGGCAACGTTGGCGAAATCGACGATTTCGGTGTTGGCCGGGTAGAATCTCTTCAAGGTGCCGCGCGGATTTTCGGTATCGAAGGCGCGGGTCAGTATGTTCTTGCGCACGAAATAGTCCATCAGCGCGCGCGAAAGTGTGGTCTTGCCGACGCCGCCCTTGTCGGCGCCAACCAAAATGAGTGTCGGTTTCATAAATCAATCCTTGTCTAGCAACCAGTACGACTGTCAGCCCAGGCAAAAGCCTCCTTTGCCCGGCCGTTCACACGCGGAACAATGCCTACAAACCCCAAGAGTCCCCCAAGCGGTGCAAATTATCACGGCTTTCGCAAGAAAGCCAAGCACTCCCTGGAGTTTTCCCCAAATCGTGCGGAAGCGACGCAGGCATTTTCGGCTGCTTTCTCAGCGCAGCGATCATGACGCAGATCAGAACTGGAAACGCGGCCGCAGTGCCACCTCGGGTTGTTGGTCAGGGCCTACTCCTGAAACGCAAAACGGGCAGTGATAGCCGGGCGCTGGGCTTTTGCGAGGATAAAATCCGCGGCGCGGGCGGCGATCATCTGGGGGTTGCGGTGAGATTGGCGCTGATGATGCGCGGCAGCACCGAGGCAATGACAACGCGGAGGATTGACCACCCCAGAATGCGCTTGGTGAATCCCGTCAAAGCGTCCTGATCCTAATCCACGCGCTGCAGCTCGGGATGCAGGCTCTTGCCGAGGATATGATCGCTGTTGTGCACCACATGCGAGCCCAATCCGACGATCAGCGGGTCTGGCTGGCCAACGATCTTGGCGTTGCGGTTGGTATAGGGCAGCGAGCTCAGGAAATGGCGCATGGTGTTCAGCCGGGCGCGTTTCTTGTCGTCCGACTTGATGATCGTCCACGGCGCATCGGCGGTGTCGGTATAAAAGAACATCGCCTCCTTGGCTTCGGTGTAGTCGTCCCACTTGTCGAGCGACTGGCGATCGATCGGCGACAGCTTCCATTTCTTCAGCGGTTCGTTTTCGCGTGACTTGAACCGCCGCCGCTGCTCTTCCTGGGTCACCGAGAACCAATACTTGTACAACAGGATGCCGGACCGCGTCAGCATCCGTTCGAACTCCGGTGTCTGACGCATGAATTCAAGATATTCGTTCGGCGTGCAGAACCCCATGACACGCTCGACCCCGGCCCGGTTGTACCACGACCGGTCGAGCATGAGGATCTCGCCGGCGGCCGGCAGGTGCCGGATATAGCGCTGATAGTACCATTGGCTGCGCTCGCGCTCGCTCGGCTTGTCCAGAGCGATGACGCGGGCACCACGCGGATTGAGATGTTCCATGAAGCGTTTGATGGTGCCACCCTTGCCCGCGGCATCGCGGCCCTCGAACACCATAACGACCTTCTGCCCGGTATTCTTGACCCACTCCTGCATTTTCAACAGCTCGATCTGCAGCGCGGCCTTCTTCTTTTCATATTCACGCCGCCGGATCTTTTCCTTGTAGGGGTATTCACCGGTCTCGAACAGGCGGCGGATTTCCGCGGCATTGCGCTTTTGCTTGCGCAATTTCTTGCCGGTCGGCTTGGGCGGTGGGTCGCGTTTCTCCACCGCCTTGTGCAACTGTCCGGCCACCGGAAAATCAGTCGGATCAGCCACAGGCTCCAAATCCGCTGCCGGGGCTGCATCAGCCAGTGCTCGCGGCTCCGTTTCCGCACCCTGTTGTGGTCCCGTGCCGTTCGTCTTGGTCTCGCTTGTCATTTTCCTGCCCGTCTCTTCCTGCCCGTCTCGTTGCACAAGTGCGCTGTGGAGTATGTCGCCACCATGGCATAGTTCGTTGATTTGGATCAACTTCAGCGTTCAAATTAAGCCAAGATTTAGCCTGTTCTTTGGTAGCCGGTACGATGTTACATCCCATATTCTGAAACAAAAATCCTGCACGAACCGGGCATATGGTTTATTCCAACTCCGGTGACAGCCTACTCACACCTCAAAAGCAAACCGAGCATGAAACGGCGGGCGCTGGTCGTTGCCGAGGATAAAATCCGCAGCGCGGGCGGCGATCATCTGGGTGGGGGCGTTGAGGTTGGCGCTGATGATGCGCGGCAGCACCGAGGCATCGACGACGCGCAGGCCGGCGATGCCATGGACGCGCAGTTCGCCATCGACGACGGCATCCGCGCCGGTGCCCATCCGGCAGGTGCCGCTGGGGTGGTAGTCGGTGATGGTCATGGCGCGGATGGCGGCCTCGATTTCGGCATCGGTCCTGACATCGGGGCCGGGCTCCAGTTCGGCGCCGCGCAGGGCATCGAAGGCCGGCTGGGCGATCAATTCACGAGCCCGGTGGATACCTTCGATCAGCTCACGCAGGTCGTGCGGCTCGGCCAGGTAGTTGAAATGCATCGCCGGCTTGACGTTCGGGTCGGCGGACTTGAGCGCGATGTGGCCGCGGCTGGCCGGGCGCAACTGGTCGATGTGCAGGGCAAAGGCCTGTCTGAGGCGGATGGTGTCGCCGTCATACTCAAAACCGACGGGGCCGAAATGGTATTGCAGGTTGGGGTACGCGACGTCCCGATTGGAGCGGATCAGGCCGCCGGCCTCCCAGATGTTGGATGCAGCGATGCCTTTGCGGGTCAGCAGCCACTGAATGCCGGCGGCGGCCTTGCGCAGCGGCGCGCCGACCTTGTGGATGGCAAACGATCTGGTGCAGGCATACTGCAGGATGACGCTGGCGTGGTCCTGAAGGTTCTGGCCGACGCCGGGCAGGTCGTGGACGGGTGCGATGCCGTGCTCAGCCAGGTGATTGGCCGGGCCGATGCCCGACAGCATGAGGGTTTGCGGCGAGTTGATGGCCCCGCCTGAAAGGATGACCTCGTTTTCCACCTCGATGGTGTGGCGGGCGCCGTTGCGCTCGTAGGCGACGGCCACGGCGCAGCCGCCTTCGATGACGATGCGGCGGACCATGGCGCCGGTCAGCAGGGTCAGGTTGGGGCGCGACAAGGCCGGACGCAGATGGGCCACGGCGGCGCTGCAGCGGCGGCCGTTCCTCTTGGTCGCATCGAGGCGGGCCACGCCCTCGGGGTCAAAGCCGTTCGGGTCATCGGTGCGGCCTTGGCCGGCCTGCCCGCCGGCCTCCAGAAAAGCATCGTACAGCGGGTTGTCGAAACTGCCTCTGGTGACGCCGAGCGGACCATCGGCGCCGCGCCAGTCGCTGGCGCCGCGGTCGCTGGCCTCGCTTGCCTTGAAATACGGCAGGCAATCGGCATAGCGCCAGTGCGGCAGGTCGAGGTCCGATGCCCAGTGGTCGTAGTCGAGCGGGTGGCCGCGCATGTAGACCATCGAGTTGATCGACGAGGAGCCGCCGACCACCCTGCCCCTCGGCATGTCGACATTACGGCCGAACAGGTGCGGTTCGTCTTCGGTGACGTAGTTCCAGTTGATGCGCCGGTCGCGATAGGCCTTGTAGACGCCGGCGGGGATGTGGATCATCAGGTCGCGATCCATCGGGCCGGCTTCGAGAAGCACGACGGTGTTGGCCG
>JAHEJE010000072.1 GCA_024639035.1 Alphaproteobacteria bacterium | reverse complement strand
CATCAGGCCGCGCGATATCGTGACGATTAAAGCGCTCGAGAATGCTGCCACTGTCGTGGCCGCGTCGGGCGGATCGACCAATGCGGCACTTCACCTGCCGGCCATTGCCCACGAATGCGGTCTCAAGTTCGACCTGTTCGACGTGGCGGAGATCTTCAAGCGCACACCTTACATCGCCGATCTGAAGCCGGGCGGGCGTTATGTCGCCAAGGACATGTTCGAGGCCGGCGGCATTCCGTTGCTGATGAAGACGCTGCTGGAGAACGGTTTCATGCATGGCGATTGCATGACGGTGACCGGCCGCACGATGGCGGAAAACCTGGCCAAGGTGAAATGGAACGACAATCAGGACGTGGTGCGCCCAGCGAACACGCCGATCACGCCGACCGGCGGCGTCGTCGGCCTGCGCGGCAACCTGGCGCCGGACGGCGCCATCGTCAAGGTGGCCGGCATGGAGCGGCTCGCGTTCACCGGGCCGGCGCGCTGCTTCGATTCGGAGGAGGAATGCTTCGAGGCGGTCCGCAACCGGAAATATTCAGAGGGCGAAGTGCTCGTCATCCGTTACGAAGGCCCGAAAGGCGGGCCCGGAATGCGCGAGATGCTGTCGACAACGGCATCGCTCTACGGCCAGGGCATGGGCGACAAGATGGCGCTGATCACCGATGGTCGGTTTTCCGGCGCTACCCGTGGTTTCTGCATCGGCCACGTCGGGCCAGAGGCGGCGGTCGGTGGACCGATCGGCCTGTTGCAGGACGGCGACATGATTTCGATCGATGCCGTCGAAGGCACCATATCTGTCGATCTGAGCGATGCGGAACTGGAAGACCGGCGCAAAGCCTGGGCGCCCCGTGAAACCGACTATCGCTCCGGCTGCATCTGGAAATATGCCCAGACGGTTGGGCCTGCATCGTCGGGTGCTGTCACTCATCCCGGTGGAAAGGAAGAAGTTGCCTGCTACGCCGACATATAGACCACGCGCGCTGAAGGCGCTTGGGCTGGCGGCTCTGGTGGCTGCCGGGTTCGCGGTGCATACATTCGCGCAATCGCCGGCGGTGGCGCAGTCGGCGAACATCTATACGCGTGAATTTCACTCGTTTTCCCCGGGCAACCTGATTGATCCGACCCAGGGCAAGTCCAAGGCGACGGCGTGGAAGCAAAGCATGCAGTCTGCCCAGCAGGCTTTGTCGCGAGGCGACTACAAGACGGCACGGGTTTATTTCAGGGAAAGCCTGGATGCCGGCCATGTCTGGGCGGCGTGGTATCTCGGCGAGTTGTATCGTTTGGGCTACGGCGGCAAGCGCAATCCGGGAAAGGCATTCCGCTATTACCGCAAGGTCGCCCTTGCGGCGGAGGATCTTGAGTTCACCCGCCCGCATTATCTTCCTCTCGCCGTCGATTCGCTGGTTCGCGTCGCCGATGGTTACCGTGCCGGCATCAAGTCGGCAAAAGTGAACAAGGATCCAAGCCGGGCCTACCGCCTGTATCGTTCCGCGGAGGGCTACCGCCATCCGGGCGCGGATCACGGTCTCGGGATAATGTTCCTCGATGGCATTGGCGTGCGCAAGAACCCGAAACGGGCCCTGCTGCTGCTGCGAAGTGCGGCTCGTGACGGCTATACGGCGTCAAGGTTGATCTTGGCCCATCTCTACCTGAAGGGCCGCTATGTGCGCCAGGACCGGGCTCGCGCGTTGATGTGGTATGAACTTGCGCAACGAACCGGGCGTGTGCGTGATTATCCGGCGCTCAACCGTCGCCTGAAAGATCTGCACCTGAATGCCAAGCCGGATGAACGCGGAGCCGCCGCCGCAGCCGCAGCGCGCTGGACAAAGCGCCAGCAGGAACTCGGCGCAGCATCGCAAGTTTCGACCCAATAGTTATCCTCAGCAGTGGGGAGGCTTTCCGGTGTTCATTCCGTCTCGGCCTCGTCCAGATCGAGCGAGTTGGCATAGCCGAGCACGAGATCGCGCAGCGTCACGATGCCGAGCAGATTTTCGCCGTGTTTCACCAGCGCCCGCGTTAGACGAAATCTCGAGAGCAGGCGGATGGCGTACTTGGCGTTCATGCTGGAATCGAGCGTCAGCGCAGGTTTGGTCATGATCTCGTAGACGCTGGTGCGGTGCTTCGATTTGTTGACAGCCACGACCTTGGAAGCGATGTCGTGTACGGTGATGACACCGAACTCGTCATCCCCGTCGCGCCGCTCGATGACCAGTGAACTGACGTTTTGTCGGCTCATTTCGGCTATCGCATCCTGTACGCTGGCCAGGCCGCTGATCTTGTGAAGCGTGGTGCTCATGACATCCGACACCCTTACGATTTTCCGTTCCATCACAGATCCTCCTCGCTGATCTCTTGTTGAATGGATGCGATCTGCCGATGCAGCCCAATCGCGTCCTCTATATCGATTTGAAAGGCGACACCGGTGCCCGGTTTACTGTCGAACTCACAGACCGCCGCAACGGCTTCCAGAATATCGCGGCTTTGATGTTCCTCGACGAGGAACAGAGCAATATCACGCTGACCGGTGATGTTCAGTCCAAAAAACGATTGTGTCGGCTCGAGTCCTTCGCCGCGCACACTGGTGATCACTGTGCTGCCAGTGGCGCCGTGGGCACGGGCGGTTTCGATCGCCCGGTCTGTGAGTTTGTCCTCTGCCATGACAAAAATGAGCTTGAACTTCATCAGGTGCGATCTCCTTCGTTCGGGGATGGCGGTGGGTTGGAGTTGTTACGCCTGGACTCAAGCCAGGCGGTTACCTGGGCGTAGCCCATGACAGTGATCATCGGGAACAGGCTGGCCAGGGCAATCAGGCCGAAACCGTCGATCAGCGGGCTGCGGCCGGGAACGCTCGACGCCAACCCGAGCCCGAGAGCAGCCACCAGCGGCACGGTGACGGTTGAGGTGGTGACGCCACCGGAATCATAGGCCAGCGGAATGATCATGCGAGGCGCGCGCATAGTTTGGAAGATGACGATGATGTAGCCGGCGATCATATAGATGTAAAGCGGCGTGCCGGTGACGATGCGCCATGTGCCGACGGCCAGCGACAGGGCGACCCCGATTGCAACCGCGATGCGCAATCCCCACGCACTGACCGTGCCGCCCGAAACCTCGCGCGCCTTGATGGCAACCGCGATCAGCGACGGTTCGGCGATGGTGGTCGAAAACCCGATGGCAAAGGCGAAAATGTAGGTCCAGTAGTAGTGATGCCAGGACAATTTCGCCGCTTCGATTCCAGCGCCGATAAAGGCCGGATCGGTGAGTTGCCGGGCCATCGCCTTGCCCAGCGGAAACAAGGCGCGCTCCAGCCCGAACAGGAAGAAACCGAGGCCGATAACGACATAGACGGTGCCGACCAGCACCTGGCGCAGATTGGGTATGTTCTGGCGCAGAACGCCGACCTGAAAGCCGATGAGAATCGCTGCGATCGGTAGAACATCAATCACCGTCGAACCGATGGTCGCTAAAAGGTCGTATATCAGGCCGCCGCTCATAGGCTGATCACCACCCCGAAGACGAGCACGAACACGATCGGCAGCAGACTGGCGAAGGCGATCAGCCCGAAGCCGTCGATCATCGGATTGCGGCCGACAATCGCGCTCGCCAGGCCGACGCCAAGTGCGGTGACCAGCGGCACCGTTATAGTAGAAGTCGTCACGCCGCCGCTGTCATAGGCGATACCGACAATCTCAGTCGGAGCGATGGCGGTCAGGAGCACCACCAGGATATAGCCGCCGATGATCAGCCACTGGATCGGCCAGCCCTTCAGGATGCGCATCACGCCGATCATCAATGAGGTGCCGACCGAGACGGCGACGGTGTAGCGCAGGGCCTGGGCGTAGAAACTTTCGGACTCCGCTCCCGCGCCGATGAAGCCGGCCTTGGCCATCACATTTGCCGCCTCAGCGCCAACGGCGATCAGTGCCGGTTCGGCAACAGTCGTCCCGAAGCCCAGACAGAAAGCGAAACTCAATAACCAGAACAGCGATCCCTTGCGGGCAAAGGCATCGGCCAGCGCTTCGCCCAATGGAAACAGCGCCATTTCCAGACCCTGGATGAAAATCGCCAGGCCGAGCATGACAAACACGAAACCGACGGCGATATCGCCGAGGTTGTCGACCGGCTGACGTAGCACGAAAATCTGGAAGAACGCGATAATCACAATGATCGGGGCCAGGTCGCGCAAGGTATTGCCCAGCAAGACGGCAGCGGCGCGGACCGATCCCATCATGTGCGCACACTTTCGCGTTTTTTGCCCAATCGGCGATCCCCGTTTCGTATCGCTTCTTTTAACGAACCCCAGACGTTACAGCGATGGTATCCGCAAACAGGCGGTCTTGGAAGGATGAATAGCAACGCCTCGCGCGGAAACTGCCAATTCGGCGCAAGAAAACAGACCGGCGATCTGCCAGCCGGCGGTGATTACAGGTCAACAGCGATGTGCAACCCTGCTGCAACAACACCCCGGGTGGGTGTGTTATTTTTGCATTATGACAACCCGGTGCGGGAACGGGATCTCGATCTTCTGGCGGTTGAACTCTTCTTTCACCAGTTGCGGCAGCGAATAGCGCAGATCGAAATAGTGCTCACCCTTGCAGAACGGCCGCGCGATGATATCGACCGAGGACTCGTTCCACTTGTCGACTTCAATGAACGGCGCGGGTTCCTGCAAGACCAAATCGTGTGCATCAAACACCTTCTTGATGGCCTTTTTGGCCTTCTCGAGATCGGTGGAATAAGACACGCCGAAGGTGAGGTCGACGCCGCGTTCCTCGTAATGGCTGTGATTGACGATCTTGGTGCCCCACAACTCGCCGTTCGGCACGATGATGTGCTGTTGATCGAATGTGCTGAGGTCGGTGGTGAACAGTGTGATCGTTTCGACTTTGCCGAACACGCCGGCCCCGTCGATGAAATCACCGACCTTGAACGGACGGAACATCAGCAGCATGGCGCCGGCGGCGAGATTGGACAGGGTTCCCTGCAGCGCTAGACCGACTGCCAGCCCGGCCGCGCCGACCAGCGCCACCAGTGACGTCGTGGTGACCCCGAAGCGTTCCAGCACCATGATGCCGGCCAGCGCCAGAATGCCGTAACGGGCCAGCGACCCGAGGAATTCGAACAGGGTATTGTCGAGTTTATCGTTCGATTTTGCGACTTTGATGATAAGTTTTTTGACCAGTCCGGCGAGCCAAAGAGCGACGATGATGATGAGAATGGCGTAAAGCACATTCATCGAGTTGGCCACGAGCCAATCGTATCCACCTACGACCTGATCTAACGCTTCGCTTTCCATGATTGCCCCCTTGGAAATGCAAACTCCCTCATAAACGAGGAGAATGCGCTAGTCTAACTCCAGCTGATGTTGTTTGTCGACATGGACATGCACACATTTGCCAACCGCTCCAACCGGGCGCCTGTCGGGCATCGCCCCCAGTCGTTCCAGCCCGAACCTTACCGCGCGCCGGACGTGTTCAGTCGTGCCTCATTGATCGACACACCCAGGTCGGCCTGCAGGTCGGCGAGGTATTGCGCGTAAAGATCATCGGTCATGCCGCTTGCCAGGACCTGACTGATCGCCTTTGCCTCATCGGAGCTGGAGCTGTAGGGCGTGGAGAACACCGGTGACGATTTCATCAGTCGTACACCCAGGCCATCGCTTTCAAGGGTATAGGCGTAACCGTCTTCAGGCACCGCAAACAGAGCCCCCACGGCGGCGGCAGGGAACGTCTCGCTGCCTTCGTTGCGCTTCAGCCCGTTCTGCGACCTGACCTCGGCATTGTGCTCCTTTGCCAGGGCATCGAGGCTTGAACCGCCGCGCGCCCGCTCGACGAGCTTCTGTCCGAGTTCCAGCATCCTGGTGCGCATCTGCCGCGCCTTCCAGGCTTCGACTGCCTGCGCGCGAACATCCGCAAGCGGTTCGGTCGATGCTGCGATCACGTCGCGCACCTCGAACCAGGTGAAACCGTCATCGCCGGTGTTGAGGGCATCGTTCTCGACACCGACGTCGCTGTCAAATCCGGCCCGAACGATTGCCGCGGCATCGCTGATGCCGGAATAGGCCGTACCGCTCGCATCCTCGCCACTGCGCCCCAGGGCAGGGGTTTCGATCACCGGCAACGACAGGGCCTTGCCAATCTCGGCCAAGGTCTGCCCGCCGGCGCGGGCGTCTTCGATCTTGTCATGGACATTGAGCACTTCGTCGCGGGCCTGATCCAGTTGCAGCGCCTCTTTCACGTCGTCGCGAACGTCGTCCAGCGTCTTCTGGCTGCCCGGGGTGATCGACGTCACCCGGAGCAGGGCAGTGGACAACTTGCCCTTCACCGGCTTGCTGACTTCGTTCAGGGCCAGTGCGAAAGCCGCCTCCGACAACGTCGGATCGGGAAAGGTCTTGGCCGTGACCTCGCCCAGGTTGAGGTCGGTTTCGCTCAGACCGCGCTCCTTGGCAATGTCGTCGAACGAGGCACCGGCGGTGATCTTGTCATAGGCCGCTTGTGCCTCGGCATCCGAAGCAAAGGTGATCTGTTGAACCTGGCGCTTTTCCGGCGTGCCGTAGATGTGTTTGGTACGCTCGTAGTAGTCCGCGATCTGGTCTTCGCCGACGTCGATGTTGGCGGCGAGGAGTTCCGGCGTGACCTGAACCACACCGAACACCCGACGCTCCGGCACGGCAAACAGGCGCTGGTTGCTGTCGTAGAACGCCTTCAGATCGGAATCGCTCGGTTCGTCGACATCTGCCGTGGAACCGGTGACGATGAAGTATTTCGCATCGCGCTGCGCATTGCGGTGATCATAGGCGACGCGGGCCAGCAGGCCCGGAACCTCGACACCACGGCTTATGCCCGCACCGATCGACTGGCGCAGCAGGTTTTGCTGTTCGGACAGGACAAACGCCTGTTCGGTGATGCCGTTGCTGCGCAACAGATTGCGGAACTGGTCGGCATTGAACTGGCCCGAGGCATTCTGAAACCGCCGGTCGTTGGCTATGCGCTGGGCCACGGTATCGCTGGAAATCCGCAAACCCAGTTTGTCGGCCTGCGCCTCCAATGCGGCATCGCGCAACAGCTGGCCGAGCACCTGGCGGTCGATCCCCAGCTGGCGCGCCTGATCCGGCGTCAGCGTCTGACCGAACTGGCGGCTGAGACTTTGCAGGTGGCGCGACAGGGCGGTCTGATAATCGTAGTTGGACACCTGGCGGGTGCCGACCTCGGCCACGACGTCCGACTGCCGGCCCGAGAATACGTCGGCAACGCCCCACACAGCAAAACTGGCTGCAAGCAGAACGATGAACGCCTTGGCGACCCAGCCGCCGGCTTTGGAACGCATGGAACCGAGCATGAAAAATTCCTCTTGGTAGGCCCGGCCTGAATCGGCTCTAGCGGGCGCGGCGCATCATAGAAATGGGTTGGGACCATGGCAAGCGCAAGCTGTCGGCGCCGGCTTGCCGCCGTGCACCGGCAGATGCCTGTGAATTGTTGACTTCGCAAGTCGGCGCCGGTCTGATAACAACCTTCACGGGCTGAATTTTGACAGGGGTAGCGAGATGGCCAAGAAAACACCGCGCGCGCTGGTTGCCGGTAACTGGAAGATGAACGGAACCAAGACGTCGCTCAGGGAAGTGCGACTTCTGGTCTCGATGCTGAAGGGGGTGCGGCTCAAGTGCGATGTAATGATCTGCCCGCCGGCCACATTGCTGACCAAGGTGCGCGATCTGACCAGGTCATCGCGGGTCATCACTGGTGGTCAGGATTGCCATGCCAGCGAGAGCGGCGCCCACACCGGCGATCTGTCAGCGGAAATGTTCGCCGATGCCGGTGCCGGGGCCGTCATCGTCGGCCACTCCGAGCGCCGGGCTGATCATGGCGAAGCCAACGGCGATGTCCGTGCAAAGGCCACCGCAGCACTTAGGGCCGGTCTGACGGCTATCGTGTGCGTTGGCGAGACGCACGATGAACGCAAATCCGGTGCAACCCTCCGGGTGATCTCCGCCCAGGTCAAGGGGTCGCTGCCCGAGGGCGCCAGTGCCGACAATACCATCATTGCCTATGAGCCGGTCTGGGCCATCGGCACCGGGCTCACCGCAACCGCTGATGAGGTCGCGCAGGTGCATCGGCACATCCGCAAACGCCTGTCGGCGCTGGTTGGCGAGGAACAGGGCTCCAGGATGCGTATCCTCTACGGTGGGTCGGTCAAGCCGGGCAATGCCGCGGAATTGATGGCGGTTGCCAATGTCAACGGCGCGCTTGTCGGCGGGGCCAGTCTGAAGGCGGCGGATTTCATCGGCATCATAAAGGCCTACACCTGAGCGTGGCATTGTCGCCATTGTAATTGCCGCGGTTTCACGCTACATGGCAGCCATAATCGCCTGAAGTTTCGAAAAGACCGAAAACATGACCACCGTATTGCTTGTCGTCCACCTGTTGATTGCCGTGTCGCTGATCGGCGTCGTGCTGTTGCAGCGCTCCGAAGGCGGGGCGCTCGGTATTGGTGGCGGCGGCGGTGGCGGCGGATCGCTGTTTTCCAGCCGCGGCGCGGCAAACCTGCTGACCCGCACGACGGCCGGTCTGGCGGCGGCGTTCTTCATCACCTCGATTACCCTGACCATCCTGGCGCGCGGCGAAGCCGATTCGGGTTCGGTGTTCGACCGGGTCCAGCCGCAGCAGTCCGGTTCGGGCGAACAGTCCGAGGGCGGTGGCGTGCTGCCATCCCTGCCGGGCACCCTGACCCCCACAGAGCCGCAGGTGCCGGTCACCGAATAGGCGGGCCGGGTGCTGGATTTGGGCGGATTTTCTTCTGAAATGGTGAGCCCGACAGGTTTCGAACCTGTGACCTACTGATTAAAAGTCAGTTGCTCTACCAGCTGAGCTACGGGCCCCTGCAAAGGACGGCGTGAACATAGTGGCGGGCGCTGGGCCGGTCAATAGCAGATCGCCGCGACGGCGGGGACGGCACGATTGCCGCAATTCGGCGCGTTTCCTGCATCGTGAATGCATCGGGACGCAACACAAAATGCACCATTTTGCGCTAGATTGATCCGATCTGATGGGAATCACGGATGGATGGGCGACTGAATTAATGAAGCCGATTGCATGTATCGTTCTGGCGGCCGGCATGGGCACGCGCATGAAGTCCTCATGCCCCAAGGTGCTGCACCAGGCCGGTGGCCGCAGTCTGCTCGGCCATGTGCTTCTTGCCGCACGAGCCCTGGAGGCTGAAAAGGTCTGTCTCGTGGTCGGGCCGGACATGACCGATGTGACCGAGGCGGCAGAGGCGGTAATTCTCGATGTGGTCAGCGTCGTACAGGCCGAACGGCGGGGCACCGCCCATGCCGTCAGCATGGCTGCGCCAGCGTTGCGCGACCATGACGGACCGGTGTTGGTTCTGTATGGCGACGTGCCGCTGATCCAACCGGAAACGCTTGACCGCCTGAGACAGATCGTTGAAGCCGGCGCCGATATGGCGGTGCTCGGTTTCGAGACCGCCAATCCGCATGGCTATGGCCGCTTGATCACCCGCAAAGACAATCTCCTGGCGATTCGCGAACAACTTGATTCATCAGCTGAAGAAAATCTGATAAATATATGCAATTCAGGCGTTATTTGCCTCAACAATGAATTGCTACAACACCTGTTGCCCAAAATCGGCAACGACAACGCCAAAGGCGAATACTACCTGACTGACCTGGTGGGTTTGTGCAATGAGGTCGGCCGGTCCTGCAAGTTCGCCTTGTGCGACGAGACCGAAGTGCTCGGGGTCAATGACCGCGTACAGTTGAGCCGGGCTGACGGGCTGTTCCAGCAGCGTTATCGCGAGCGCGCAATGCTCGGCGGTGCGACGCTGATCGGGCCGAAAACCGTGTTTCTGTCCCCCGACACCCGCATTGGACGCGATGTGACGGTTGGTCCGAATGTCGTGATCGGCCCCGGAGTTGCCATCTCCGAGCGCGCCCGCATCCTGCCGTTCAGCCATCTCGAGGGCGCCAGGGTGGGCAAGGGCGCGGTGATCGGTCCTTACGCCCGATTGCGCCCGCAAGCCGATGTCGGCGATGGCGCCAAGGTCGGCAATTTCGTGGAAATCAAGAAGGCGACGCTGGAAGCCGGCGCCAAGGTCAATCATCTCACCTATATCGGTGATGCCCGGGTCGGGGCCGGGGCAAATGTTGGGGCAGGGACGATCACCTGCAACTATGACGGGTTTTTCAAGCATTTTACCGATATCGGGGCCGGTGCCTTCATCGGCTCGAACAGTGCGCTGGTGGCGCCGGTGAAGATCGGCGATGGCGCCATGATTGGCTCCGGCAGTGTGATCACCAGCGATGTGCCGGCCTCGGCGCTGGCGGTGGCACGCGGCAGACAGGAAAACCGGCCCGGCTGGGCAGACAAGTTTCGCACGCTGATGCGTGCCAGAAAAAAAGCGCAAAGCTA
>JAHEJE010000071.1 GCA_024639035.1 Alphaproteobacteria bacterium | reverse complement strand
CAAATCTGGAACAATGCGGGCGGTGAGGTGGAGAGCTGCGGCAATGCTTCGCGGTGTGTCGCCGATCTGGTGATGAAGGAGACCGGCAAACCGTCGGTGACGATCAATACCCGTGGTGGGCTCTTGGTGTGTACGCCGGCCGGCGATGGCGATATCACCGTCGACATGGGGGTGCCGAAGTTTGGCTGGCAGGACATTCCGCTGGCCGAGGAGTTTCACGATACGCGCGGGATCGAGTTGCAGATCGGGCCGATTGATGCACCGGTGCTGCATACGCCTTCGGTGGTGAATGTCGGCAATCCGCATTGCGTGTTCTGGGTCGATGACGTGGAGGCGCATGATCTGGCGCGGTTCGGGCCGCTGTTGGAGAACCATCCGATCTTCCCCGAGCGGGCGAATATTTCGCTGGCCCAGGTGGTGGCGCGCAATCATATCATCCTGAAGGTGTGGGAGCGTGGCGCCGGGCTCACACGAGCCTGCGGCACCGGGGCGTGCGCGGCGCAGGTGTGTGCGGTGCGCAAGACGTTTACCGATCGAGTGGCGACGGTGACGCTGCCGGGTGGCGACCTGGTGATCGAGTGGCGCGAGAGCGATGAGCATATTTTGATGACCGGGCCGGTGGCTTACGATTTTGAGGGTGAGTTGCCGGGCATCGGAGGAGTGGCGTGATGAGCGCCGAGGTGATTACATTCGGCTGCCGACTCAATGCCTATGAGTCCGAAGTGATGCGTTCAGCAGCGCCGGAGGGCAGCGTGGTGATCAATACCTGCGCGGTGACGGCGGAAGCGCAGCGCCAGGCGCGCCAGGCGGTCAGGCGGGCGCGGCGTGATCATCCTGCGGCGCGGATCATCGTGACAGGGTGTGCGGCGCAGATCGATCCGGACTCCTTTGCCGGCATGGACGAGGTCGACCTGGTGCTCGGCAACGAGGAGAAGTTGCGGGCGGCCAGTTATGACTTCGGCGTCGGGGCGGAAGAAAAGGTGCGGGTCAACGACATCATGTCGGTGACCGAGACGGCGCCGCAGATGCTCGACGGGTTCGCCGGCCGCACGCGCGGTTTCGTGCAGGTGCAGACCGGGTGCGATCATCGCTGCACGTTCTGCATCATTCCCTATGGCCGCGGGAACTCGCGCTCGGTGCCGGCGGGGGAGGTCGTCGCGCAGGTGCGGCGGCTGGTGGAAAACGGCTACAAGGAGATCGTGCTGACCGGGGTAGACATCACCTCTTATGGCGCCGACCTGCCCGGTGAACCGAAGCTAGGTAACCTGGTGCGGCGCATTCTGAAGATGGTGCCGGAGCTGCCGCGGCTTCGCCTGTCGTCAATCGACTCGATCGAGGCGGATGACGATCTGATGGCAGCGTTTGCCGAAGAGGAGCGGTTGATGCCGCATGTGCATCTGTCGGTGCAGGCGGGTGACGACATGGTGCTGAAGCGGATGAAGCGGCGGCATCTGCGGGCCGACACCATACGGTTTTGTGAGGATGTGCGGCGGATGCGGCCGGACGTGGTTTTCGGGGCCGATATCATCGCCGGATTTCCGACCGAGACGGACGAGATGTTTCAGAACTCGCTGCGCCTGGTCGATGAGTGCGGACTGACGTTCCTGCACGTGTTTCCCTATTCGGTGCGACCGGGCACGCCGGCGGCGCGCATGCCGCAGGTGAACGGGGCGGTGATCAAGGGCCGGGCGGCGAGGCTGCGCGATGCCGGGCGGGCGGCCGAGGCGCGGTTCTACGGCGGCGAAGTGGGCAAGGTGCGCGACGTGCTGGTGGAAACCGCCGAGACCGGGCGCACGGCGCAGTACGCGGCGGTGGCACTCGAAGGCGCCGCGGAGCCAGGGGACATCGTGGCGGTAGAGATGACCGGGCACGGGGCGGACGGGTTGCAGGGGCGGCTGGCCTAGTGGCGGGATTTTTCAAGAAACTGTTCAACCGGGTGCGGGGCAAGGGCGACGAGGCGGAGACGCCAGCGCCGGAGACGCCAGCGCCGGAGACGCCAGCGCCGGAGACGCCGGCACCCGATGAGGCACAGCAGCCCGAAGCGCTGCCGGCGCCCGAGGCGGAACCGGCCGTTGAGGCCGAGCCGCAGGTTGTGCCGGAAGTCGTGCCGGAACCGGTTGAGGAAGATGCGCCAGCCATTGCTGAAGCGGTAGCAGCGGAGCCGACGCAAGAAAGTTTAGTTGGCAGGCTGAAGGAAGAACTGACAGGCGTTCCTGAGCCTGAGCCTGAGCCTGAGCCTGAGCCTGAGCCTGAGCCTGAGCCTGAGCCTGAAGCGAAGCTTGCGCCTGAGCCTGAGCTTGAACCCGAGCCTGAAGTGAAGCACGAGGCCGAACCCGAGCCCGAACCCGAGCCTGAACCGGAGCCTGAGCCCGAGCCCGAGCCTGAGCCTGAGCCTGAGGCGAAGCTTGCGCCTGAGCCCGAGGCCGAGCCTGAGCCTGAAGCGAAGCTTGCACCTGTGCCCGAGCTTGCGTCGCAGCCCGAGCCCGAGCCGGAACCAAGTCCTGAACAGGAGCGGCAGGGTTGGTTCAGGCGGCTGCGCGCGGGGCTATCGAAGTCATCGAATGCACTCACGACCGGCATCACCTCGATCTTCACCAAACGCAAGCTCGATGCCGATACGCTGCAGGATCTCGAAGACATCCTGATCCAGTCTGATCTCGGCATCGACATGGCCGAGCGGGTGACCGCGGCCGTGGCCAAGGGCCGTTACGACAAGGAGATCGATCCGCGCGAGGTCAAGCGCATTCTGGCGGAAGAAGTGACCAAGGTGCTGAAGCCGGTCGAAGTGCCGTTCAACTTCGCCGAAGGCGTGCAGCCGTTCGTCATCCTGGTGGTCGGCGTCAACGGCTCCGGCAAGACGACGACGATCGGCAAACTCGGATCGATCGCGGTGGCGGAGGGTTACAAGGTCAAGCTGGCGGCGTGCGACACGTTCCGGGCGGCGGCGATAGAGCAGCTTGGCGTGTGGGGCGAGAGGATCGGGGCGGAGGTGATCTCACGGCCGACCGGCGCCGATGCGGCGGGACTTGCCTTCGATGCACTGAAGGCGGCCAAGGCCGACGGGTCCGACATATTGATCGTCGATACCGCCGGACGGCTGCAGAACAAGGCCGACCTGATGGCCGAGCTCGAGAAGATTGTCCGCGTACTGAAGAAACAGGATGAAAGCGCCCCGCATGCAGTGCTGCTGGTGCTCGATGCAACCACCGGCCAGAACGCGGTGTCGCAAACCGAAGTGTTCAGCAAGATCGCCGGAGTGACCGGCCTGATCATGACCAAGCTGGACGGCACGGCGCGCGGCGGTATCCTGGTTTCGATCGCAGAAAGATTCGGCCTGCCGGTGCATGCCGTCGGGGTCGGCGAGAGCGTCGACGACCTGCAGCCGTTCGATGCCGAGGCATTTGCAGCCGCGATCGCCGGGCTGGAAGAGGACGAGACATGAGCATACAGGCGGAAAAGAAGATGCCGCAGGGCATCAAGCTGGCGACGGATTTCGGGCCTCTCCTGGCGTTCTTCGGCGCCAACTGGATGTGGGGCATCTACACGGCAACGGCGGTGCTGATGGCGGCGATTGCCGTTGCCTTCGTGATCACCTGGAAGTTGACGCACAAGGTGGCGCCGATGCTTATCGTCACCCTGGTGTTCGTGCTGGTGTTCGGCGGGCTGACGATCTACCTGGAGAATGACACCTTCATCAAGGTCAAGGTGACGCTGGTCAACGGATTGCTTGGCTCGATCCTGCTGGCCGGGCTGTTGTTCGGGCGCTCGTTCCTCAAGTCGGTGATGGGTGAGATGTTGAAAATGGACGATGAGGGCTGGCGCAAGCTGTCGCTGCGTTGGGGCCTGTTCTTCTTCTGCCTGGCCGGACTGAATGAGATGGTCTGGCGGTCGGTTTCGACCGACACCTGGGTGACGTTCAAGGTGTTCGGCCTGCTGGGCCTGACCATGGCCTTCGGCATGGCGCAGATCCCGCTGATGACCAAGCATATGATCGAAGAGTGATTCTCTGTTTTTCCGCCCCGGCCTCCGCCGGGCCGTCCGCTCACGCTGGTTGGTTTGGTTGACTTCCGCCCCGGCCTCCGCCGGGCCGTCCGCTCACGTCGCTTGCGCTCCTGCCAGTGGTTTTTGTCTTCCGCTCACGCGTCCGCGCGAGCGTGCGTTCACGTCGCTTGCGCTCCTGCCACGCGGGGGGTGTTTCAGTAACACGGGCTGGTGTGATGCACTCGGATGCGTTCGCGTTGCCTCAGCGGCGTGGTTTTGCCTCGGTCATGTCGCCGAATTCGCCGGGAGGGTTGGTGAATGCGGCAAAACTGTCCCGGTCTGCGATCTCGCGAAAGTGGTTCAACGCCCAGTGAACCGAGGGAAAGGCGAGGTCGTCCCAGGGGATTTCGTCCCAGGCGAACAATTTCACCTCAAGGCTTTCTTCGCCGGCGGCAAAATCGGGTTTTGCCAGGCGGGCCAGATGAATGACCTGAACCTGACTGAGACGGGGAATCGAATAGACAGCGAGAACAGCTTCGATCTCGATTTCGGCGCAAGCCTCCTCGCGGGCTTCGCGCAGCGCGGCGTCAACGATGGTTTCGTCCAGTTCCATGTAACCGGCGGGCAAGGTCCAGTAGCCCATGCGGGGATTGATCGCGCGCTTGCACAACAGAACCCGGCCTTCATGACGGACAACCGCACCGGCCACGACCTTGGGGTTCTGGTAATGCACGTAACCGCACTGCCGGCAGACGTCGCGCTGCTGGCTGTCGCCTTGTGGTACGGTGCGATGGAAGTGGTCCGGCAGGTCGGACATCGGGGGTGCCTCCTGTCAGGCGGGTTCCACGGCTGCTTTGTTGTGTCATCATACAGCAAAACACGCTGAAAACAGTGGTAAACCACCGGTAAATCCGCGGTTGCGCAGGATCAATTCAAGCAACATGCCCGAATCCACGGTGGGGTAAATATTCCTGGTTACTAGGCTAATATACAAGTTTAAATATCAATAATTTCATTTTCGATTCAACTCGATCTCATCTTGTACTCGACTTGCACGGCGAAGATGTTCATGATCATCCTCACAAGTGCGGCTTTGAGCGTCTTGCGTCTTAAAGCGTTAAATCAATTGAACTCTGCAACTAATGCGTTAGGTTGAGGGAAGGCCGAGCGGCCTTTGGGGATGATGCTGCGCGGCGGATTAAGGCACCGCCAATACGCGTATGCATCGTGATTACAGGGAGACCCCGCATGAACTGCGGCAAAAGGAATGGGGTCAATGACCGGGCAAAAATATGTACGAAAGCTGGAAAAATCACCGTATTTCCTGCTTAAGCGCGCAGCGCAATTCGCGGCAGACGTCTATGCCGCAAATGCCGGCAAGAACGGGCTGACACAGCGCCAGTTTACACTGCTGACGGTCGTCGATGCGTTCGAGGGCGTGAGCCAGACCGATCTTGTCAAGAGCACCGGGATAGACCGGTCGACGCTCGCCGACATGATCTCTCGGCTGACCGCGCAGGGTTACCTGCAGCGCACCCGCAGCAAGGACGATGCGCGGACCAATGTGGTTCGACTGACCTCAGAGGGCCGGCAGGTGATGCTCAGCGCGCAGCCCGGGGCCAGCACGGTTGACAAGAAGATCATGTCGGTGATCCCGGTGGCCAAGCGCAAGGCCTTCATCGAGGTGCTGCAAATCCTCGCCAATCAGGCTGGCGAAGACAGCAATGCCAAACCGCGCAATCCGGCAAAAGGCAGCGGCGGCAAGGCCGCCCACGCCTAGGGTCAGGCGAGCAATTCGCGGGTGATGGCGTTGAGAACGTGACGCCCTTTGGCGGTTGCCGAGACATGGCCGGTCGGATGGTCGTGCAAAAATCCGTGTGCAACCAGGTTGGCGATGCGCTGTTGGTCGAGCGGCCGCGCTGCCAGTCGGGCAAAGCGGGTCGGATCGATGCCGGCGACGTGGCGCAGGCCCATCAGCACATATTCCTCAGCGGATTCGAACGGTGTCAGGCGGGTCTCTGCGGCGATGCCGTGGCCCTGTTGTGCGACCTGGGCGCTCCAGTTGCGCGGGTCGTCGATGGTGTGCACGGCCAGGCGCACGTCGCCCTGTGCGAGGCGTGAGTGGGCGCCGGGGCCGATGCCTGCGTATTCGCCATGTCCCCAATAGATCAGATTGTGCCGGCACTCGTGGCCGGGGCTGGCGTGGTTGGAGATTTCGTAGGCCGGCAGGCCGGCCTTGGCGGTGAGGTCCTGGGTGAGGTCAAAAAGATCGGCGGCAAGGTCGTCATCGGGGACCGGAAGTTTGCCGCTGGCGTGCCAGCGGGCAAAGGGGGTGCCGGGCTCGATGGTGAGCTGATACAGCGACATGTGCCCGTTCTGCTCGTCCAGTGCCTGGCCCAGCTCGCGCCGCCAGCCGTTCAGGGTCTGGCCGGGTCGGGCATAGATCAGGTCGAAAGAGGTGCGCGCGAACATGCCACGCGCCAGGCGAAAGGCGGCCAGGGCTTCGGCGGCACTGTGCTGGCGACCGAGGAAGCGCAAATCAGCGTCATTGAGGGCCTGGACGCCGAGCGAAACACGGTTGACGCCGGCGTTGCGGTAGCCGCGGAAATTTTCCGCCTCGGTGCTGGTCGGATTGGCTTCGAGGGTGATCTCGAGGCCGGGGGCGGTTGCCCAGTGGCCGGTTGCGGCATCGATGATGGCGGCGACGGCGGACGGCGGCATCAGGGATGGCGTGCCGCCGCCGAAGAAGATGCTGGCCAGCGCCCGGCCCGGCGTGCGGGCGGCGAAATGCGACAGTTCGCGCAGCAGCATGGCGGCGAATGAATCGACGTCGATGGCGCTGCGAACATGGGAATTGAAATCGCAATAGGGACACTTGGCCAGGCAGAACGGCCAGTGGACATAAAGCCCGAAGGCCGCGGGCGGAGCGCTGGATGCTTTAGGCATCGGTAAAAAGCGCGGCGGTGAGCTTGGAGAAGGCGTCGGCGCGGTGCGACAGGGCGTGTTTCTGCGCCGGCTCCATTTCGCCAAACGTCTGGGTGTGGTCGTCGGCGACGAACACCGGATCGTAGCCGAAGCCATTGGTGCCGCGCGGCGGCCACACCAGCGCGCCGCTGACCCGGCCCTCGAAGACCTCGGTTGCGCCGTCCGGCCAGGCGACGCACAAGGCGCAGACGAAACAAGCCCGGCGGTCCGACGGACTGCGGGCTCCGGCGGCCTGCAGCTTTTCCTCGACATTGCGCATGGCGGTGTTGAAATCCTTGTCCGGGCCGGCCCAGCGGGCGGAATAGATGCCGGGATCGCCGCCCAGGGCATCGACGGCAAGGCCGGAATCATCGGCGATTGCCACCCTGCCCGATGCCCGCGCCGCGGCAACGGCCTTGATGCAGGCGTTTTCGGCGAAGGTGGTGCCGGTTTCCTCAGGCTCCGGCAATCCCAGTTCACCGACCGATCGGGCCTGCAGGCCGAAGGGTGCGATGAGGTCGTTTATTTCGCGGACCTTGCCCTGGTTGTGGCTGGCGACCACCACGGTCGCGCCGGTGGCGATCTTGCGCATGGCGGCTACTGCATGACCTCGTGCTGCAGGGCGATCAGCTCATCGATGGCCGACGTCGCCATGGCCAGCATCTCCATGAAGCGGTCCTGGCCAAAAGGTTCGGCTTCGGCCGTGCCCTGGATTTCCACGATGCCGCCGCCGCTGGTCATGACGAAATTGGCATCGGCGCCGGCGTTGCTGTCCTCGGCATAGTCGAGGTCGCACACGGTCTGGCCGTCGAAGAGGCCGCAGGAAATGGCCGCGATATGGCCGCGCATGGGCTCAGACTTGAACATCTCGCGCTCGCGCATCCAGGACAGGCAGTCGGCCAGGGCGACCCAGCCGCCGGTAATGGCCGCGGTGCGGGTGCCGCCATCGGCCTGCAGCACGTCGCAGTCGACGGTGATCTGGACCTCGCCGAGCTTTTCCAGATCGACGATGGCGCGCAGCGAACGACCGATCAGGCGCTGGATCTCCTGGGTGCGGCCGGACTGCTTGCCGGCGGTGGCCTCGCGGCGCATGCGCTCGTTGGTCGAGCGTGGCAGCATGCCGTATTCAGCCGTGACCCAGCCCTGGCCCCGGCCTTTCAGCCATGGCGGCAGGCGGGTTTCAAGCGAGGCGGTGCACAGGACGTGGGTGTCGCCGAACTTGACCAGGCAGGAACCTTCGGCGTTGCGCGAAACGCCGCGCTCCAGGGTAACGTTTCGAATCTCACCGGGTTGGCGCTTGGATGGGCGCATGGCTGGATGGTCCTTGTCTTGCACTTTAGGGTTGCCGGGTTCTAAACCGCCGGCCGGTCCGGCGCAATGGCCGTAAGCACCGGACTATTGATTGCGGGCTCCGGTGCACCTAGGTTTGCAGTATCCGATACCGGACTTCGAGGAACGCACGATGGATCAGAAGTTTTCCGGATTTGCGGCACTGGATCAACGCTCGCGCGAGATATTCCGCCAACTGGTCGAAACTTATCTCGACAGCGGTGTGCCGGTCGGTTCGCGCACAATATCGCGCGGCCTGGTGGGCAATCTGTCTCCGGCTTCGGTGCGCAACGTCATGGCCGATCTCGAAGAATGCGGCCTGATCGCCGCGCCGCACACCAGTGCCGGACGGCTGCCGACGGAGCTGGGTTTGCGGTTCTTTGTCGATGCCATCATGGAGCAGGGAACGCTTTCGGGCGAGCAGCGCCGGGCGATCGATCGCGAAGTGGCCGGGCTGGATGGCGACAAGCGGGTGGAAGATGTTTTGACCGAGGCGACCAGCCTCTTGTCGGGCCTGTCGCACTGCGCCGGTGTGGTGGTGGCACCCAAGCTGAGCATGCGGCTGAAGCATATCGAGTTCGTCAAGCTGTCGGTGGACAAGGCGCTGGTGGTGCTGGTCGGCGACGACGGTACGGTGGAAAACCGGGCGATCGACATCCCGGCGGGCCTGCCGGCATCGACGTTGACCCGGGTGTCGAACTTTCTTTCAAGCCGGCTGCAGGGCAAGACCCTGCCGGAGGCGCAACGGTTTATCGTCGATGAGGTCAATCTGCTCGAGCGCGAACTCGACGATCTGTCGGGCAGGGTGATCGAGGCCGGGCTTGCCGCTTGGAGCGACAACGGCGAAGGCGACGATCGCACGCTGATCGTGCGCGGCCAGGCCAATCTGATCGAGGACATCACGGCCCTGGAGGATCTGGAGCGCATTCGCCGGCTGTTCGACGATCTTGAGCGCAAGCGCGATCTGGTGCGGCTGCTCGATCTGGCCGAGCAAGGCGAGGGGGTGAGAATCTATATCGGTTCGGAGAGCAATCTGTTTTCGTTGTCCGGGTCTTCGTTGATCGTCTCGCCCTATCACGACAGCGAACAAAATATTGTCGGGGTTCTCGGAGTGATCGGGCCGACCCGGATCAATTATGCGCGCATCGTGCCGATGGTAAATTACACCGCCAAGCTGGTGGGACGATTACTCTCTTGATTTTTTGCGCCGCAACGCTGATATCCGTGATTAAACCCACATCGACACTCGAAGTCCTGGATTTTCTCGCATGAACGATAACGCAGACAAGCCGGGCGAAGCCAATCGGCCGCCTGAAGACACCGACGAGATCGCCGAACTTGCCGAGGCGCTGGAGGCCGGCGTCGAGCATGGCGAGGGCGACGTTCCAAATGACGACGCGGCGGCCGAAGATCCGCTTGAGCAATTGGCGGCAGAAAACGCCGAACTGAACGACAAGATGCTGCGACTGGCCGCCGACATGGAAAACCTGCGGCGGCGCACCGAACGGGAAAAGGCCGAAGCCACGCTCTATGCGGCAAGCAATTTCGCCCGCGACATGCTCGGGGTGAGCGACAACATGGATCGGGCGCTCGGGGCAGTGTCGCAGGAGCAGCGCGATGCGGCCGACGAGGTGACCAAGACCTTGCTGCAGGGCATCGAGATGGTGCAGCGCGAACTGTTGAACACTTTCGGGCGCCATGGCATCCGGCGCATCGAACCGCTCGACGAGAAGTTCGATCCCAACCTGCATCAGGCGATGTTCGAGGTGCCCGACGCAAGCAAGCCGGCCGGGACCGTCGTTCAGATCGTGCAGCCCGGGTTCGTTATCGGTGAACGGGTGTTGCGCCCGGCGATGGTAGGCGTTGCCAAGGGCGGTGCCAAGCCGGCTCCGGATGCGCCTGAGACACCGCAGGCGGGTGCCGAAGCACAATAGTGCAGCCTGGGCCGGCGTTCCGGGTTGATCGGCGACAGGCATGAATCGATCGTTTTTAACCGATTGACCTATGGACAAAACGGTCCGGCTGCTCAATGTTGAATGCTGGCGCACTGAGCCGACGGGACGATTGGCTGGGGCGCCGTTTTTATTGGTCACTTCGAGGGGAGGACAACGAATGGCTGACGGCAAGACAGAGTACTACCAGGACAAGAAGGGTGAGTGGCGGTGGCG
>JAHEJE010000357.1 GCA_024639035.1 Alphaproteobacteria bacterium | reverse complement strand
TCGGTGACGATTTCGAGATCCTTCAGCGTCCAGATGGCGTCGTGGAAATACTCCGTCATGTCTTTGGCGCGGCCGAACAGGTCCTCGTCCTCGTAGATCTGCTGGGTGGCGAGACCGGCAGCGCAGGCGCCGGGATGGCCGGAATAGGTGTAGCCGTGGAACAACTCGACGCCGCCCGGCGCGCCGCCGACGACGGTGTCGTAGATATCGTCGTTGACACCGACGGCGCCCATCGGCTGGCAGCCGTTGGTCAGCGCCTTGGCCATGGTGATGATGTCGGGCGTGACCCCGAAGGCCTGCGAGGCAAACGGAACGCCGAGGCGGCCGAAACCGGTGATCACTTCATCGAACACCAGCAGGATGCCGTTGGCATCGCAGATTTCGCGCAGGCGCTCCAGATAACCCTTCGGCGGGATCAGACAGCCGGTGGAGCCGGCAATCGGCTCAACGAAACAGGCGGCGATGGTCGAGCCGCCATAGGTCTCGACCATGCGCTGGAGGTCTTCGGCGAGTTCGGCGCCATGCTCCGGCTGGCCGCGGGTGAAGCGGTTCTCTTCCATCCAGGTATGACGCATGCACACGACGTTGGGCATCACGCCGGAGAAGGTCTCGCGGTTGCGGACCATGCCGGACAGTGAGACGCCACCGATGTTGACACCGTGATAGGCCCGTTCGCGCGACACGAACCGGGTGCGCTGGCCTTCGCCGCGGGCACGGTGGTAGGCCATGCAGATCTTCAGCGCGGTGTCGATCGATTCCGAACCGGAATTGGTGAAGAACACGTGGTTGAAGCCATCCGGCAGAATATTGGCGACCTTCTGGGCGAGGGCGAACGAGGTCGGCTGGCCGACGCCGAACGGTGCCACGTAATCGTTGGTCAGCAATGCCTGGTGCACGGCATCGGCAATCTCGCGACGGCCGTGGCCGGCGGGCACACAGAACAGGCCGGACGAGCCGTCGATGACCTGGCCGCCGTGATGGTTCCAGGCGTAGACGCCTTCGGACTTGACCAGCAGGCGCGGGTCGGCCTTGAACGCCTTGTTGGCGGTAAACGGCATCCAGTGTGCTTCAAGGCTGTTCGGCGTCACATTCTTCAACGGTGCTTGCATGATCTGTTCCTCACGCTATCGGGTGTCGGCGCCATCCCGGACGGCTGCGCGCCGGTCGGGACGGATAATCTCGGCTCGAAAGTTACACCTGACCGGGGCGCTGCGTCACCACAAATCAGCCAGGACGAGATTTGTCTTTGACTCTAGTGCGCACCTTGGCCCTAAGATAGAGCCAGAAGGGGCCGAAATTCCGGGCCAGCGTCCGGCGCTGGACCAACGGCACATGATGACGGCGGTAAGGAGGCGGAAGCGGTGCGGGACTGGCTTGTACAGATCGAGCGCGATGAGTTTTCAACCCTTCAGTCGCAGATACGCAAGGCCCTGGTGAGCGCCATTCTGGATGGCCAGTTGCAGCAGAACGAGCCGATCCCGTCGACCCGCAAGATGGCCAAGACCCTCGGCGTTTCGCGCAATACGGTGGTGCTGGCCTATCAGGGGATGCTGGACGACGGCTATCTCAGCGCCCGCGAGCGTTCGGGATATTATGTCAGCGACAAGGCGTTGGCGACCTCGGCCGGCCGCAGCGAGGCGCCGCAGCGACCGGCCGGCAACGGCCATGCACCGGACTGGCCCGCCCGCCTGGTGGTCAGGCCGGCGGAGCAGGAAAACATCTGCAAGCCGCTCGACTGGCAGGATTACGCCTACCCGTTCATCTACGGCCAGGTCGACCACACGCTGTTTCCGCTGGCGGAATGGCGCGACTGTGCCCGCCAGGCGCTCGGCAAACGCTGGTTCGGCGCCTGGACCAACGACACCTCGGCCCATGACGATCCGCTGCTGGTCGAACAGATCAGGCGGCGCATCCTGCCGCGACGCGGCATCATGGCCAACGACGACGAAATACTGATCACTCTGGGGGCGCAGAACGCGCTGTATCTGCTGACCAGCCTGCTGGTCTCGGGCCAGACGCGCGCTGCCACCGAGGAGCCGGGGTATCCCGACGTGCGCAACAATTTCCTGCTCAAGACCCGCCACGTCTCGCTGATCCCGGTCGATGCGGATGGTCTGGTGCTCAGCGAAGAGCTGGCGCGCAGCGATCTGGTGTTTGTCACTCCCAGCCATCAGTTCCCGACCATGGTGACGATGCCGTTGGACCGGCGGCTTGAGCTGCTGAAAATGGCCGCCGAGGATGATTTCATCATCGTCGAGGACGACTACGAATTCGAGACCAACTACGTCAACGAGCCGTGCCCGGCGCTGAAGTCGCTCGATGACGAGGGCCGGGTGATCTATGTCGGCAGCCTGTCGAAAACGCTGTTTCCCGGCCTCAGGCTGGGCTTCATGGTCGGACCCAGGTCGCTGATCGAAGAGGCGCGGGCGCTGCGCCGGCTGATGGTGCGGCATGCGCCGAACAACAACCAGCGCACGGCGGCGCTGTTCCTGTCGCTGGGTCATCACGACACCCTGATCCGCCGGCTGCACCGGGCCTACCGGGCGCGCTGGGAGATCATGGGGGCGGCACTTGAGCAACACATGCCGAATGCCTCCAGCTACCCCAGCTTCGGCGGCACCAGCTTCTGGGTGCACGGCCCGGTCGGTATGGATTGCGACGACCTTACCACCCGCGCCCGGGCCGAGGGCATCCTGATCGAACCGGGAAAAATCTACTTCGGCGCCCGCCCCCGCCCCCGCAACCACTTCCGCCTCGGCTTTTCCTCGATCGAGGACGACAGGATCGAGCCGGGCGTGAAGCTGCTGGCGAAG
>JAHEJE010000070.1 GCA_024639035.1 Alphaproteobacteria bacterium | reverse complement strand
CTGTATGAGCCGGAAGAACTGGTGATGACGGTGGCGGCCGGGACCTTGCGCCGCGACGTCGAGGCCGAACTGGCCGCAGCGGGCCAGGAGTTCGCGTTCGAGCCGCCGGACCTGTCGCGGCTCCTGGGGAGCGACCATGCCGGCACTGTGGGCGGCATGGCGGCAGCAAACCTGGCCGGCCCGCGGCGCATCAAGGCCGGTGCGGTGCGCGATCACCTGTTGGGATTTCGTGCCGTGTCGGGGCGTGGCGAGGTGTTCCAGTCGGGAAGCCGGGTGATGAAGAACGTCACCGGCTATGACCTGCCGAAGATCATGGCGGGATCGTGGGGCACGCTGGCAGCGATGAGCGAGGTGACGTTCAAGGTGCTGCCGGCGGCGGAATCCTCGGCCAGCGTGGTCGTCACCGGGCTTGATGGGCACAAGGCCGTGGCGGCGATGAGTGCGGCCATGCAATCGGCCTTCGAGGTATCGGCGGCGACCTTCCTGCCCGGCGATATCGCGGCGGCCACCGGGGTCGACGGGCTGCCGCAGGAGGCCGTGTGCGTGTTGCGGCTGGAGGGCTTTGCGCCCTCGGTGGCGGCGCGCAAGACCGGGTTGAGCGCTCTGTTGGCCGGGCACGGCGACATTGCCGAGCTCGATGCGGCGGCATCAAAAGCGCTGTGGCGCGCGGTCGGCGATGTGGCGATGTTCGCATACGATGCCGGGCGCATCGTTTGGCGCATATCGGTGCCGCCGATGAGCGGGGCCGATGTTTTGGACAACCTTTCAGCGATTGACGGTGCGCGCGGGTTCATGGATTGGGCCGGCGGGCTGATCTGGGCCGACATGCCGATGAGCGAGCATGGCGCAGCGCAGCTGGTGCGCGGGGCGATCGCCGGATGCGGCGGGCATGCGACGCTGATCCGGGCGCCGCAGGCGCTGCGGGCGGCGATTCCGGTGTTTGAGCCGCAGCCGCCGGCCCTGGCGGCCTTGTCGGCACGGCTGAAAGACAGCTTCGATCCGCAAGGGGTGCTGAACCCCGGACGAATGTATGCGTAAGGGCGGGTAGCGCGATGCAAACCAACTTTTCCGATGAACAATTGCGCGACCCGCGGATCGCCGAGGCGAACGGCATCCTGCGCAATTGCGTGCATTGCGGGTTCTGTACCGCGACCTGCCCGACCTACGTTCTGCTCGGCGATGAACTGGATTCGCCGCGCGGGCGGATCTACCTGATCAAGGACATGCTGGAAAGCGGCAAGCCGGCCTCGCCGGAAGTGGTCAAGCACATCGACCGCTGCCTGTCGTGCCTGTCGTGCATGACCACCTGCCCGTCCGGGGTCAACTACATGCACCTGCTCGACGAGGCGCGGGCCTATATCGAGGAAACCCACAACCGGCCCCTGCCCGACCGGTTGCTGCGCGAAATGCTGGCCTTCATGTTGCCCGAGCCGGCGCGGCTGCGGATCGGGTTGTCGCTGTCACGGTTCGGCAAGCCGTTTGCCGGCATCCTCAAGAATATCTCCGGGCTGAAACAGATCGGGGCGATGCTCGAACTGGCGCCGGCGCGGCTGCCGGCGACATCGCCGTTGGGGGCGCCGGGGGTCTATCCGGGCGCAGGCGCGCGCAAAGGCCGGGTGGCGCTGATGACCGGCTGCGCGCAGCGGGTGCTCGATCCGGCGATTAATGCTTCGACGATCCGGCTGCTGAACCGGCTTGGCATCGAGGTCGTGGTGCCCGAAAGCATGGGCTGTTGCGGGGCGCTGACGCTGCACATGGGCAAGCAGGACGATGCGCTCGGGCGGGCGCGGCGCAACGTCGATGCCTGGGCGGCCGAGATCGATGGCGGCGGGCTCGATGCCATCATCATCAACACCTCCGGGTGCGGCACCACGGTGAAGGATTACGGGCATATGCTGCGCTTGGATGCGGACTACGCCGGCAAGGCGGAGCGGTGCGCCGCAATCACCCGCGACATCAGCGAGTTTCTGGAAGGTTTGGAGATGCCGGCGCCGGTCAACCGCAGCGGGTTGCGGGTGACCTATCATTCGGCCTGTTCGATGCAGCACGGCCAGAAGATCACCACAGCGCCGAAGATGTTGCTGCAGCGGGCCGGGTTCGACGTGGCCGAAGTGCCCGAGGGTCACATCTGCTGCGGGTCGGCAGGCACCTACAATGTGCTGCAGCCGGACATCGCCGGCCAACTGCGGGACCGCAAGGTGGCCAACATCGCCAAGACCTCACCGCAGGTGATCGCGGCCGGCAACAT
This sequence comes from Alphaproteobacteria bacterium, assembly GCA_024639035.1. Lineage (GTDB taxonomy): Bacteria > Pseudomonadota > Alphaproteobacteria > Rhizobiales > Aestuariivirgaceae > JAHEJE01. Next base: position 8,310 of record JAHEJE010000070.1, on the reverse strand, counting down.
CGGCTGCATGACGCAAATCGCATCGGCCACGGATACGCCGGTGGTGCATACCATCGAGCTTCTCGACTGGGCCTATGGCGGCCCGCGGCCGGGTAAACTCTAGGCGGCGGCGGGAGCGGCGGCTTTCACCGCGTCGTCGACGTGGGCCTCGAACTCGGCGAAGTTCTTGATGAACATGTCGACCAACTTTGCCGCCTGCACGTCATAGTCTGCCGCATCGCCCCAGGTCGCGCGCGGATCGAGTACATTGCCGGTGACGCCGGGAACGCTGGTCGGTACCTCAAAGCCGAAGTTCCGGTCGACCCGCATCGGGACGTCGTTCAGCGAGCCGTCCAGAGCCGCTGCCAACAGCGCCCGGGTGACGCGGATCGGCATGCGATGGCCGGTGCCATAGGGACCACCGGTCCAGCCGGTGTTGACCAGCCAGCAGGTGGCGTCGTGCTCGGCGATCAGGCCTTTGAGCAGATTGCCGTAGACACTGGGATGCCGGGGCATGAACGGCGCGCCGAAGCAGGTGGAAAAGGTCGCCTGGGTGCCGGCTACGCCCTTTTCGGTGCCGGCGACCTTGGCGGTGTAGCCGGAGAGAAAATGGTACATGGCCTGCGACGGGGTCAACCGGGCAATCGGCGGCAGAACGCCGAAGGCATCGGCGGTGAGCATGATAACGTTGCGCGGATGGCCGGCCTGGCCGGTTTGCGAGGCATTGGGAATGTAATGCAGCGGATAGGCGACGCGGCCGTTCTCGGTCGCCGTTCCATCGTCGAAATCCGGCAGCCGGGTTTGCGGATCGATATGGACATTCTCCAGTACCGAGGCCCATCTGCCGGTGGTCGCGTAGATCTCCGGTTCGGCCTCGGCGGACAGCTTGAAGGTCTTGGCATAGCAGCCGCCTTCGAAGTTGAAGATGCCGTTGGCGGACCAGCCGTGCTCGTCATCGCCGATCAAGGCACGGGCCGGATCGGACGACAGGGTGGTCTTGCCGGTGCCGGACAGGCCGAAGAACAGGGCCGAGGCCTCGTCATCGCCGACGTTGGCCGAGCAGTGCATGGGCATGACGCCCTTGGCCGGAAGCAGGTAATTCAGGAAACCGAAGACGGATTTCTTGGTCTCGCCGGCGTATTCGGTATTGCCGATCAGCACCAGTCGTCCGGTCAGGTCGCCGGCGATCACGGTCTGTGTCCTGGTGCCGTGGCGCTGTGGATCGGCAGTGAAGCCGGGCAGATTGAGGATTGTCATCTCCGGCTCAAAATCATCCAGTTCCGAGACCTCTGGTCGGCGCAGCATGTGACGGATGAACAGGCCATGCCAGGCCAGTTCGGTGATCACCCGCACCTTGATGCGGTGTTCGGGATCGGCACCGCCGTAGAGATCTTGCACGTACAGTTCCATGCCAGCGGTATGGGCGAACATGTCGGCGCGCAACCGCGCGAAGTTTTCCGGCGACATGGCGGCGTTGTTGGCCCACCAGATGGTGTCCTCGGTGTCGCTGTCGCGAACGATGTATTTGTCCTGGGCCGAGCGGCCGGTGTGCTGTCCGGTCATGGCGGCGAAGGCACCGCCGGCGGCGACGACGCCCTCGTCGCGGGCGATGGCGCGCTCATACAGCTGGGGTTCGTTGAGGTTATAGAAAACCTTTGCGACTTCGTTCAGCCCCAGACCAGTAATTGTATTGTTCGGATTGACCCTGCCGATGACCTGCACGCTAAATTTCCCTCATCTTTCAGCGCATGCGCCGTTCCCTGGACGCAGTGGCTGGCACTCGAACGCGAGATTGGCGGGCATGCACCGGATGCGTTCTCATATCTGTATTGACCTATGGGGTGATGGCCTCATGACCTGCGGCACTGATCGACGGGGTTCCGCCACCGCAAACATGTTTCTGCCTTTCCTATTCCCTTGACGACGCAAAACTATGCAATCGCGACACCCAGCGCAACCATACTATTGCGTTAGTCCACTGCCGGAAGCGCAGTTTGTGTACCGCGAAACGTAACCGGATACCGAGCTATTTCCTGCAGGCGCCGGAGCCAAAATCGTCGAGATCGATCCAACCGCACCATGTTTTGACTTGCGCTCGCGACCTTGCGGCACCATGTTTGCGCCATATTCGACGGCGGCAGCAGGAAATTCCCGGGAATTTCGCTGATTCGGACGGCCTGTCCACGCCACAATTTACCCTAGTTAAACGCGTAGATCGCTAAAGGGGTCAATAAAGCGATGGGTAAGAAAATGCCAACGATTGCGCTGGTCGATGACGACCGGCATATTTTGACATCCGTGAGCATGGCGCTGGAGGCCGAAGGCTATCTGACGCAAACCTACACGGATGGTGTTGCCGCCCTGCAAGGGCTGGAAGACAATCCGCCCGACATGGCGATATTCGATATCAAGATGCCGCGCATGGATGGCATGGAACTGCTGCGGCGGCTGCGCCAGCGTTCCGACCTGCCGGTGGTCTTCCTGACATCGAAAGACGATGAAATCGATGAACTGTTCGGCCTCAAGATGGGCGCTGACGACTTCATCCGAAAGCCGTTTTCGCAACGCCTTCTGGTCGAGCGGGTAAAGGCGGTGTTGCGGCGGGCGCAACCCAAAGACGCAGCGGCCGTGACCATCGAAACGTCGCGAGCCATCGAACGCGGTCAGTTGCTGATGGACCCGGATCGGCACTCGTGCACCTGGGGCGGCCGGCCGGTGACGCTGACGGTGACCGAGTTCCTGATCCTGCAGTCACTGGCGCAGCGGCCGGGCATCGTCAAAAGTCGCGATTCGTTGATGGATGCGGCCTACGACGATCAGGTGTACGTCGATGACCGCACGATCGACAGCCACATCAAGCGGCTGCGCAAGAAGTTCAAGGTCGTCGACGATGATTTCGATGCCATTGAGACCTTGTATGGCGTCGGATACAGGTTCAAGGAATCCTGAAACCGCACGGCATTCGATTCAGCATTTGACCACCACCGGTCGTGCGCCGGCAGGCGAGAAGTGCTATAGACATCGCTGAAATGGCCGTTAACGCTGAAATTCCCCGCCAGGCCAACTACGACGACAGCGGCGAAACCGCCGAACTCGACCAGACTGTCGCCAGTGGCCCTCTTTCCTGGCTGCATCGGCTAGCGCCGGCGCGGCTGACCAGCCGTATTATCCTGATCAACTTCGTCGGGCTGGTGATCCTGGTCGGCGGTATCCTGTATTTCAACCAGTCGCGCGAAAGCCTGATCGATGCCCGGGTCGAAAGCCTGATGACCCAGGGCCGGATCATGGGGGCGGCGGTGTCGTCTTCGGCGGCGGTCGATACCGGACGGATCGTCCTGGATTACGACAAGCTGATCGAGCAGCAGCTCGGAGAGGATGCGGCGGTCGACCTCGACGAGCTGCGCAACCTGGAATTCCTGATCAAGCCCGAGCAGGCCGGACCAGTGTTGCGCCGACTGGTGAAGTCGACGAACACGCGGGCGCGGATCTACGATCGCGAGGGCCTGCTGGTGGTCGACAGCCAATACTTCTACGGCCGCGGCGAAATCCTGCGCATCGACCTGCCGCCGCTCGACAAACCGTCGGCAAACTTCCTCAGTCGCTGGTGGAGCGGGCTGAACGACTGGATGTTCGCCAACAACTATCCCCTGCAAAAGGAATACGGCCTGGAGAACGGCAAGGAGTTCCCAGAGGTTACCGCGGCGCTGAACGGCGCCTCGGTGAGTATCGTGAGGGTCAACCAGGCCAACGAGATTATCGTTTCGGTGGCGATCCCGGTGCAGCGGTTCAGGGCGGTTCTGGGTTCGCTGGTGCTGTCGACACAGGGCGGTGAGATCGATCAGGTGCTGCGCAACGAGCGGCGGATCGTGATCTTCACCTTCCTGGTCGCCGCTCTGGTGGCGGTGTTGTTGTCGGTATCGCTGGCCGGGCATATCGCCGAACCGATCCGGCGGCTGGCGGCGTCGGCCGAGCGGGTTCGGCGCGGTGTCAACAACCGGGTCGAGATCCCCGATTTTTCATCCCGGCGCGACGAGGTCGGCCACCTCTCAGGGGCGCTGCGGGACATGACCAACTCACTCTACAACCGGATCGACTCGATCGAAGCGTTTGCCGCCGATGTGGCGCATGAACTGAAAAACCCACTGACGTCGCTGCGCAGTGCGGTGGAGACCTTCGATTACGCCAAGACCGAGGAGCAGCGCCGGCGGCTGGTGGAAATCGTCACCGCCGACGTCATGCGGCTCGACCGGCTGATCAGCGATATTTCCGATGCTTCCCGGCTCGATGCCGAACTGGCGCGGGCCAAGGCCGAACCTGTCGACCTGGCCGAACTTCTCGACATGGTGACCGGCATCCACAATGAGGTGTGCAAGCCGGATGTCGCGGCCTGCATGCTCAAGGTCGAACCACCGCCGGCCGGGGTGACGCAGGCCAAGCCGTATCTTGTGCTCGGGCACGACACCCGGCTGGGCCAGGTGGCGCGCAACCTGATCGACAATGCGGTGTCGTTCAGTCCGGGCGACAAGACTGTCGAGGTGATCCTGCGCCGCGGCCAGCGAACGATCGAGTTCCGGGTCGAGGATTGCGGACCGGGCATCGATCCGGCCGACACGGAAAAGATATTCGAGCGCTTCTATACCGATCGGCCGGAAGGGTCGTTCGGCAAGAACTCCGGGCTCGGTCTGAGCATCACCAAGCAGATCGTCGAGGCCTATGGCGGCAAGATCTACGCCACAAACCGGCACAGCGAGCCAGACGACACCGGCCAAAGGCCGGTGCTGGGTGCCCGGTTTACCGTGCGCCTGCCAGCACTGCCGGCCGGCTGGAGACCACCGAAGGATGACTAGCCGGCACGCGAGCTGCATCGCGGTCGGGGGCCATGGAATATTGATCCTCGGCGACAGCGGGGCGGGCAAATCGGACCTGGCGCTGCGGCTGATCGACCAACCGGGCGAAGGGACCAGCGGGTCAATGATGAAAGCGCAACTGGTGGCCGACGACCAGGTTGTGCTGGCCATACGGGATGGGCGCCTGACGGCAAGCCCGCCGCCAGCGCTGGCCGGACTTCTCGAAGTGCGGGGCCAGGGCATTGTGCAAATCGATTACGTTGCGCCGGTGCCGGTCAGGCTGGTGATCGAACTCTTGGCCTCCGACGAGATCGAACGGCTGCCGGAGGCGCAAGATCTGGTCATCGACATCGAAGGTATCGCGGTGCCGCGGGTGGCGATCGATCCGGCCACGCCGTCGGCTCCGGCGCGCGTGCGCAGCGCCCTGGTTGCAGTGATGAACGGCGCACCGGGCTGAGTGCCCGGGCGTGTTCAGGATGTCATCGGAAATCGCCGCAGCTTCACGGGCAATTGAAGCGAGTTGTCGTACCTTGTTCGGCGTAGCGGTGTAGACTCGTAGGCATATAACCGAACGACATAAGGAACCAGATATGAAATCGATGATCGTTGCAGGCGGTGCACTGATGGTGGCGATAGTGCTGGCCCACCCGCAAGGACCCGCCGATGCGCGCGGCGGCGTCAATGCCAGTTATGCCAGGGCGTACTGCGAGTACTACAGGACCAAAGCGATGGTGGTCGCGCGCCGGCAGCACCAGGCCGGTCTTGCCTCCTCTGATGGAGCGCATGAGCGCGACGATGCGGAATACTGGCGCCATAAGTATCGCGCGTGCCTGAAAGAGCACGGTTACTGATCGCGGTCTCAAGCTAATCGCCGAACACCGTGCCGGCGCCAAGTTTCGCACAGCTTTGAAACGCCATGGTGGCGATGGCGGTGTCCTGGAGACCGGTGCCGGTGAGATCGGCGATTGTGATGTCGTCACCGCTTTGGCGACCGGGATGCTTGCCCGAAACGATATCGCCGAGTTCGGGGAAATCGGCCTCGGACGACACGGTGCCGGCGGCGATGGCGGCGCGCAACTCGCCGAGTTTTTCGGTTTGCGAACGCTTGTCGGGGACATAGAGGGCCGCCTTGGCGAGGCAGGCCGGGTGCAACTCGCACTTGGTCTCCTGATCCGAGCCCATGGCGGTCACGTGCTGCCCGGGCGCAAGCATCTCCGCCATGATCAACGGTTCGCTTGAAGGCGTTGTGGTCACGATGATGTCTGCGCCGTCGACGGCACCGGCAACGGTGGTTGTGGCCGTCACGGGGATGCCGAGTTCGGCCGCGCAGGCGTCGGCGGCCTGTTGCGCCTTGTCCGGATCGCGGGCCCAGATGCGGGCCGCGGTGATCGGGCGCACCAACGTCAAAGCCTTGAGTTGCAGGCGGGCCTGCATGCCGGCGCCGACGATGGCGGCGATGGCGCTTTCGGGACGGGACAGATGCTTGGCGGCAACCGCGCCGGCCGCGGCGGTGCGCACGTCGGTGAGGTAACCGTTGTCGAGCAGCACGGCCTGGAGCTGGCCGGTCTTCGATGAGAACAGGATCATCAAGCCGCTGGTTGTCGGCAGGCCGATTTTCGGATTGTCGAAGAACCCCGGCGACATCTTGATGGCAAAACTGTCGGCGCCCGGCACATAGGCGGTTTTGACATCGACCTCGCCGTTATGCTGGTGGATGGCCATCGACATGATCGGCGGCATGACGACCTTGCCGTCCGACAACACGGCAAAGGCGTCTTCGATGCAGTTGACGGCGTCACTGTCGAGGTGAACGGCTGAGCGCAGGTCCTGTTCGGTGAGTATGGTAATGCCGGGCATCAGTTTTCCTTGGTTATGTCGACGTCCTCGCCGGAAATGATCCGGTGGTGCAAGCCCATGTCGATATTGCCGCCGGAGGTGAGGGCAACGACAGGGCCGGCGGCCCGGACCTTGCCGGCGAGCAGCGCTGCAACGCCCACGGCGCCGGAACCTTCGACGATCTGGCGCTCGTGCCAGTAGCAATGGCGGATGCCACGGGCGATTTCGGCTTCGCTGACCAGAACGATGTCATCGACAAGATCGCGCACCATGGCGAAGGTGTAGCGGTTGTCGAGGCCGATGCCGCCGCCGAGCGAGTCGGCCAGGGTTGACATTTCCTCGACGTGGATGGGCTTGCCGGCCTTGATGCATTGATCCATCGCTGCGCCGCGCTCCATGGAAACCCCGATGATGCGGACATTCGGGCGACTGGCCTTGATCGCCGCCGCGATGCCGGAAATAAGGCCGCCGCCGGACAGCTGCACCAGGACGGTGTGCATGTCGGGCGCCTGATCCAGCAGTTCCAGGCCCAGGGTGCCCTGGCCGGCGATGATGTCGGGATGGTCGAACGGCGGCAGCATGGTCATGCCGTTGTCACCAACCAGCCTGTCGACCTCGACCTGGGCGTCGTCCTGGCTTTCGCCGACGATGCGCACCTCGGCCCCTTGCGCCTTGATGCCGTCGACCTTGTTCTGCGGCACCAGCCGGGACATGCAGATGATGCAGCGCACGCCGGCCTCACGCGCGGCATAGGCCAGGCCGCGGCCATGATTGCCGGTCGAGACGCCGACCACGCCCCGGGCCTTCTGGGCATCGGAAAGTTGCAGCACTGCGTTGCTGGCACCGCGCAGCTTGAACGAGCCAGTCGTCTGGAGATGCTCAAGTTTGAGCCATACCGGAACCGCAAGGGCTTCGGACAGGTTGGGAGAGGCGACGAGCGGCGTAGGCCTGATGGCCGCGGCAATCCGCTCGCGGGCATCGCTTATATGCTGGGCGGTTATCGATTGCGAGGTGTTCAAAATCAGGCTTTCGGCTTCGCGGACGTTTGGCCATAGCAGTTGACTCATATTGCGCTACAATGCAAGCAAGCGTCACTGTCAATCACGGATTTGCACCATGACTCACGTCTTTCCCCGCCACACCAAGGCCCTGCCTCCGGCGGCTGTTTCCGGGCACGGATGCTACATTGTCGACGAGAACGGCAAGTCCTACCTCGACGGGTCGGGCGGAGCGGCGGTGTCATGCCTTGGCCATGGCGACGCGCAGGTGTGCGCGGCGATCAAGGCGCAAATCGACGAGATCGCCTTTGCCCACACCGGCTTTTTTACCTCGCCGGCAGCCGAGAAGCTGGCCGACTTGCTGATCGCCAATGCGCCGGACGGTATCGACCGGGTGTATTTCGTGTCCGGCGGCTCGGAGGCCAATGAGGCGGCGATCAAGCTGGCCCGGCAGTATTTCGTGGAAAAGGGCGAGCCACAGCGGCACCGCCTGATCTCGCGCCAGCAGAGTTATCACGGCAACACGCTGGCGACCCTGGCGGCCGGCGGCAACATGTGGCGGCGGGCTCCGTTCGAGCCGTTGCTGCTGGACATCACCCACATCGAGCCGTGCTTTGCCTATCGCCACCGGGCAGAGGGCGAAGACGAAG